>NZ_JBVVQE010000014.1:0-127986 GCF_055811435.1 Mesorhizobium sp. WSM4837 | reverse complement strand
AGGTGTTCGCTCACGCCGGCGAGATTTTCATGATTCCTGAAAGTGCGGCGGCGCGCGAGCTTGTGCTCTACCGCGCCCGGCCGGGTTGACCCAGGGGGGGGGGGGCCCACCCGGGCGCCGCCGACAAGCCCTTCCGCCATGCAGCGCCGCACTGTTGTCTCGAACAACTCGCGGAACAGATCGCTGTCGCGAAAGCAGCCGTGGCGGTTCTTCGAGAAGTCGAATGATCCGGCACGTCGCCCTCCAGGCCGAGTCTTTCGACAGGCGAGGTTGAGATGCACTTCCTCGCAGAGCCGACGCTCCGAGCGGATGCCGAAGCAATAGCCGATGATCAGCATTCGGATCATCAGTTCCGGATCGATCGAAGGTCGCCCGATCTCGCTGTAGAAGGGCGCAGGTGAGCGCGGATGCCGGATAGGTCAACGAACCGTCAATCGAGCGCAACAGATGATCGGCAGGCACCTGGCGTTCGAGGCTGAACTCGTAGAACAGCGCCTCCTGCATCACCGTCCGTTCACCCATCATCAACTCAATCTCCCTCTTCAAAGAGACTGAATCAGGACTTCAAGTCGCCAGCAACTCCGCCTTTTTTAACGAAATCCGCCGCATATCCGACCTTGCTGCCGGCCTCGCCACTGCCGGAAAGCGGACGTTGACGGCAGTGTCGCCGGAGATCGCGGCCGCGCTTTTTCCGACCTGCACAGATCTTAGCGCCAACGTCTGTTTAACGTCAATTCGGTCATCGGCTTGGGAGTGGCGCGGATGGCCAGGCAAAAGTGCCAAAATGTTTCCGCAGGCGTACTCACATTAATCGAACCTTTTCCAAAGTAAAATCCCGCTGATGTTCTGGCAACCGGTCAGAGCGATTTGCATCTAGAACTTAGTGCCGAACCTGCTACTTTAAGCTTCTTGGCGACCTCATCTTTGATGACAACGACATCCATGGCGACAGCGTTAACATTACGGAGCGCTTCGAGAACATCGCCATGCCCGGCGGAGTCGCCGTGTCCGGCACTGTCCGAGACCATATCGGTAACCGGCTCGATCTGACCTTCGAGAATACTGGCGAGCAAACACTGAAGAACATCGACCGCCCCGTTCGGGTCTTTGCAGTCGGAGGGAATTATACTGAAGCGAAACGGGTGTCCCGGAATTGGGTAATCTAAGGCTGGATGTAGCGATAGGTCTACATTGCTGGCCTAAATATTCTCTTGACGTTTGATCTTCAATCGCTCAGCATGCCCAAAAGAATGTGGACATGTGCTAACTTTCGGATGGCTAGTCCAGCGATGACATCGGACGCGAGTTTGAGCGTATTCTATCGCTTGTACTTGTGCGGTGATGGTTGCGTTCCATTTAATTTCAATTATTCGACTGTAGGCGAGCGACTAACTCCTTCGTGGTAAGTAGAAGGCACGGCATATGTCACTCACAAATGGCTATGACCTTTACGCCGCGATCGCGGGCAGTGGCTTGCAAAAGCTACTCTCATCATTTGCCAGGGCACGTCCCCGCTACCTAAACTACTCGAGCTTGCTGGGGGACGCATCGCCCGACAGCGTTACCATCGTTCCTCCTATACCTGTGCCGGGAACAAACAAGAATATTGACTACTCCATCGAATTGCCGACGCCTGAAATCGTGCTCTACCCAGATGATTTCACGGTCCCTCCTCCTACCCCGCTGCCAATCGACGCGGGCCAGTTTGGGCTTCGGCTCCAGGCACTTATCTGCCTTTTATCTGGATCAGTTGGCAACTCTGCTCCCATCTGTACCACTGTTGATATCTGGGCGGTGGGGCAAGTTGACGTACAGAAGATTGGCACAGATACCGTGATTTCGTTCAGCCTCCTAGATGTGGTCATTTCAGGCGCAGGAGGTCTTTCAACGCTCATGCAATACCTGCTTCGAGAGTTTCTAAACGGCGTGCTTTCTCGGATTAAGCTGCCTGCAAAAGCTCTAGGACTCGGAGCTTTTTCAATGGCGGTGGCGAGGGGACCGGAAATTGACGGCGAGAATCCTGGAACACCACCCGGCCAGCTAAAGATATGGGGAGCATCGGCATGAAGAGGTCTGCTCGCGTTTCGAAGGCGTTCCCTTCCAAGATAAAGGTCGTCAGGCCGTATGCCGCGACACTCGCCGCAATTCCTCCACATGACGTGAAGTTGGCGCTAAGTGAAACAGCACTTTCCACACTGATTGGTCGCTCGTTAAACCAACCAATCACATCAGCTGGATCCGGGAGATGGGGTCCCTTCGAAGCAGGTTATAGCGTTAATCTGAATGTTCAAGGTGGTGATGTTGATCTGATCGACTTGGCACAACAAATAGCCATTAAGGACGTTGCCGTATGGGGCACCGCTAATCTTAGGCTGGGTTTGAATTTAGGAAATGTCTTACCCCGTATATGCATACCTCCAGAACGTCACTGTGTAACGCTTTTTGGGATGGAGGTTTGTACGCCTCAGGTATGCGTAACTTGGCCTTCCCTAGCAATCAACATTCCTATCCCGATTGTCAGACTTCTGTTCTCACCATTCTTTCAGCTTGCCGCAGACTATAAAGGAAATAACTGGGATATACTCTTAAAGTTATTCCCTGCCTCGATTCTTTCGGTAAGGCCAGATCTTCTCTACTATTTTGACAACATAGTGGCGGAACTCCGCAATGCCGTGCATCGGACCCTAGGTGGTCTTCCGCTGATCGGCGGACTTATCGCGGGACTCGTTGGAACTGTAATCAACATATTGAGACGCGTTTTGGCAGGGTTGCTCGATGCGATTGCGGAGTTGGTGCGGCGGATGATTGCCTTGATCGATGTCTTCTCTCCTACAATTCCCTTTAAGATTGCAACGCTGCCGGCAAGGCAAGTACTCCTTTCTGCGGGAGAGGATGGCGAGGGAGAAGTCGATCTGACTATTGGCTCTGTAACAACTAAAATCGCGGATCCAGAAATCCAAATTGCAATCGCCTTTGCATGAGGTTTGACACATGGACACCTTTGATTCGAAGTTGCTTACGCACTCAGATGGTTATTATCACCTCTTTAACAAGCCTGGCACGTACACATGGGGCGTACTTTTTAAGCAGGATTACACGATCAACGTTACGGCCAACGATGGCACGAGGGATCCTCTGCCTTTTGAGTTTGCAGTTGACTTTGAAAATGGATCTTTCATTCTGGTGGATGATCCATCGCCTCTCGATGTGATGGTGGGGGACTCTTGTTCCTGGCACCTTAAAAATCCGGATCCAAATGTTCCAATAATGTCAATCGTTGGCGACAATGGTCAAGCTGACGCCGCTTTCGATGAATTCAATAGCCAAAGCTTGGGTATTGACGACGCCTTTAGCCACTTTTTCTTCCAGGTCGCGAACTATAGTTATACCGTCTTTGAAGGGGCTTCCGAACCGCAATTCGGTACCGTTAGAGTAACTGCATCTGCTGGTACCGGAGCAACACACTTAGTAATGCTTCGAACTGGGCAGGCACCTATTCCCCCAGTGGTACAGATCAATGCTGGCGATACGGTAGTGTGGGATGTAGATACCGGAAGTGACTACACAATCTCCGGAAGATCCAATTAGCTACAGGGATGAGGCGTCTAAAGATGAGGGCTACTTAAGCGGAGCCGATGATCGACTCAGAGTTTATCGGTAGGCTTTTTTTGGCCAGCATAGCTGTCTGGCGCGTTTCAGATCTTGTTGCGAGGGAAAAAGGCCCCTTCGCAGTATTTGAACGGATCAGTAGTTCGCCTGTTGGACTTTTGCTGGGTAGCGGCATGAACTGCTTCTCTTGCATTACCATCTGGATTTCGGCCATTCTTGCGGTTTATGTCAGTAGAGATGGCTGGGAGTTCGTGGTTGTGATACCTGCCCTTTCCGGCATTGCTGTACTAATAGATCGTGCATTGTCCACCCGTGTGGTTGTACAGCGCTTGGATGAGCGGGAATTGGATGAGCGGGAGGAAGACTTCAATGAGTTGCTGCAAAAGAAATTCGAGTAATTTTGCAGCGAACAGGCCACGTTCCCGAAGGCAGTTTTTGGACCGTCCGGCGATGGACTCTAGCGTTAAGTTGTTGTTGGTCAAAAATGGGAAGTATGTCGTGACTGGCCCAGTAACAGGACAAATCTATCATTTCTCTGGATTAGGGGCTGTGGCGATGGTTGACCGGTCTGACGCAACAGGCTTACTGGCCACCCTCCTTTTTACTAGATTGTAGCGGAAATACCCGATATTGCTGCGCTTGATTGCAATTTTATTTCGTCACCCTCGAAGTGGTGGGACTACAGACGCATGCCCCTATTGCATGTGTTTCCTCGCGCAAGAACTCACCATTTGCATCATAGCGGCAAAGTTTTTCACTCAGAACCAGAAAATTGCACTCTGAACCATTTGGGATAGTTCCATTCGCAGGACCACGCCGAGGACACTGCTCAATTTTGTTGGTAGCAGGCTCTCCGTCGTTAGCCGATTGCACGAATGAGGAGCAACATCCTGCGAGTAATGTTGCAATACTAGCGATTATTAGCAACCTCGCTAACATCCCCGACGCAATCCAAGCGCACTAAATCGACTAATTCGATTTTGCCAGACAGCCTCAACTAAAACGTCCGAACTGTCAAGGCGATGCACAAGTTCAGACGCGATGTAGACCACAAGCCACAGGTTCTCAGACACACCGACCGAATCGGCGAGAATCGATCGTCTCGCAAAAACCTCGCCGTCCATCGCCAGCTTCCAAAAGCCAGCATTGAAGTTGATTTGCGCCTCAATGGGAATCCCAAATTCATCATTACAGTCTACTGACTCCATGCTATGATGCCGGCAAAGTGAAATTGTAGGGTTTTCTTGGGCTCTGCCTTGGCGCACTGTAGCCGACTGGAAAGAGCTAACAATTTTTCGTAAAGTAGAGCGTAGCGTTGAGCCTTTGCTAAGCTGGGAGGTTTCAATGTGGAAGGCGGCTGCATTCGTTGATGGAGCTTGGACCGCGGTCAAGATATTTACACTTGATGCAGATGAACCGGTTTCAAGTTTACGTCTTCGCTCATTCGCGACATCCGAGGATCTCGCTGTACCCGATCCATCCTTCTTCGTCCAGCAACTCGATCTGGAAGCAGACCCTGGCAAGGGTTTGGCACGAGATGCGATCGAACTGTGGTGCAAAGATGCCGAGAAGGCGGCAGATGAATTTGACTGGGCCAGTCCCGCAAAGCTAAAGGCGATCGAAGAGGCGCTAGCGCTCTACTTCGAGAGCGACAGAGATCTGGGTATGCAGGAAAAGCCCGCGACGATCGCTTGGCACGACCGCACCGCAGTCATCATCCCCTTCACGGGCAAAGAGGAGCAAATCGTCCTCGAATACATACCGAACGCCGGCGATGAAAACAGGGTCAACCGGCTTCGCCATCGCTATGGATCGCCCGAACACACACTTCAAACTATCCTAGATTGGCGGGGATATTTTGGCACCAAATCTGCTGTTATTGACGGCTGGACCACAATGCGTAGCAGGGGGCACGGCTACGTCGCCAGTATTCCCGGAACAGCCGGATATGTCAGTGGCTTGGTGGCTCGTCGCCTAACTTCTTCGCAACATGAGTTCGATCGAGATCCGAACCAAATATCCCGTTTGAGCCAGATGTCAAATCGGCACTCCAAAATTGCGAATCTTTGCCCTGAGATATCAAGCATAAGCTCAGTCAGCACCCACAGTGCAATTGTCTTCATTCACGGCATGATTTCGTGTGGCCTGCAAGGCCTGAAAGACTTACTCGCAAGCGCAAACCATTATCCCATCTATCGGTATGAGCACGATACTTTTCGCCCGCTCAAAGAGAACGCAGAGGAGCTAGCGGGCTTCATCCGGGGCCGCTTCCGCGTGCAGCGCCTCTTATTGGTTGGGCATTCCCGCGGAGGACTTGTGGCACGCCGTGCCGCCGCCGAGTTGGTGCGGGATGGATTCCCCGGTCAGATCGAAATCATGACATTCGGAACCCCACATTTGGGCACTCCCTTAGTCGCGATCGGCGGAAAGGCCCTAAACCTACTCTATAAACTCGGCGAGGAATTGGTGGGTTGTCTTCCGCTTATATCCTTACCGGCGAAAGCCTATTCCTACCTCTTCGATTCGCCTCAACTCCCCCGAGGTATCGACGTGATGCGAGAAGATTCTGATGCAATAGATTTACTTGCCTCGCTTAACGATGCAGATCTAGTCACTTGCTTTGGAAGTCAGTTTGAAATTTCATCCGGACCTTCCGGTTTTGGAGTATGGTTGGAAGGCGCTTTGCTAGGTGTTTTTCGCGATCGCCCGAGCGATCTTGTGGTGCCAACAGAATCAGCCCTTGGTTTTGGCAAGCCTCAACCGGTTCTGTCCTGCAACCATTTTGGCTATTTTCTTGAGGCTTCTGTTAGGGAAGCAATTCTATCCTTCGACACGAGTGACGCGATTCTAGCATTCGACTCGCAGTCAGCCTCGCGGCGACCCAGCCGGTTGGCAGTTCCCGTGGCTGAACCGGAATATGTTGCAGTAGGGGATGTCCGGGTGCTCCGCAGCCGGTCCAGGCCCGCACCATCGACTCGCAAGAAACTAAAGCAAGGAGGATGATCGCGTCCGATTAGTCAATGATGGCTGCATGCCAACACGGACCTGAAGCGTCTTAGGATCCGGAACCGCGAGCGGAGTGTGCAAATCGACGAGGCCGCAAACATCATTTCAGACAGGTAGCGCCGGGTCAGACATATTCAGAGGCCGCTCGAGAGTGAACGCCCGCATCACCGGGCCGCATTCATCTTGACATTCCTGCTACTGGGGAATGCCGGCGTTCTATCCGTAGGTGATTGACGGAGACACCTGTCCAAAACCCATCTCAGGCGATAGCGGTGAGTCCAATCTTTCGGGTCGCGACGAAAGAGGAATCCAGCTTTCTGCGGCGAATTTAGTCCAACTGGTTTGTCGCAGGAAAGGCTAGGTGTTTGATTATTAATAGGGCTGAGTCCAGCCTTTTTTGACGTCCAACAAAAAACTCCAAGTATATCAATGAGATATGGCCTTGCGCCTTATGAAGAGTGCTAGGGGCGTGGCAATTGCAACCACATTGCTACCCGCCAATTTCGTTTTCGGCGTGCCAGCTCGTTTGATTTGCGGAGTAGCCGTGCCTATCCGACGCCATAGGCCATGACGCTTTTGACCGGCTGTGGTGGGGCCTCCAACCGCAGCAATCCGGCGCCAAAATCGAATGCTATGGCGCTGTCGGACATGCACAATGACCTACCATCCGTTGGTAGTATGTCGACTATTATTTCCTGCAGCTACGTCGATATTCAGACGGGAAAGTGTTCAACGATACTTTGCGTCAGCGTTCGGTCGTGGTAGCGTCCAACCTCTACCGTTACTTCGATGAACACGTCTTCGTTCGAAGGGTGCGCCTGCCAGGGCAGCGGGTGGCCGCTTGTGCTTGGGGGCAGCGGAATGGCCGGAGAGTTTCAGGTTACGGGCAAGAATGGGACGGCGCCATTCTCGCTGAAAGTGCATCGCGGCGACGGCATGGCGCTGTTGGCGATGAACTGGCGCAACGGGCAGCCGCCGCGGGATTTCGTGGGCTTCGCCATCGAGTACCGGATTCCGGGCGGGACGCGGTTCCTCGCGGTGCATAACAGGATCGCGTTTCCAGGCCCGGCCGGCGAGGTTAATCCCAACAAACTGTCGTCGCGCCTGTCGCCGATCCAGAAGTTCCGCTGGGTGCATTTCCCGTTCAACGCCGAGATACCCGGCGAATTCACCTACATGGTGACGCCGGTGTTCATGGATGAGGCGCAGCAACTGAGCTGCGGCGAACCGCAGACGGCGAATATCGAGCTCAGGCGCGAGACCTATCCGGGTGCGCTGAACGTGGCCTACACCCGGGGCTTCGTGTCCTCGCAGGCCTTCGTCGATCGCTACGAACGGCATGGGCCGATCGACACGCTGCTGCCGGAAAGCGCCGATGACGGCCTGGTGTTCACCCCGACCCACTCCAAGACGAACGATGCCCTTAACTGGATGGGGTTCGAGGGGCGGCATGCGATCTATGAGACGCTGGATGAGGCGATCGCCGACGCGAGCGCCAATGTCTACGTCGTCGCCTACGACCTCAGCGAGAAGGGGTTCGTTGACCGGCTGCGGCAGCTGGGGCCACGGCTCAAAATCATCATCGACGATGACGGCAAGCATGGCGAGCCGCATTCGGGGGAGACGCAGTCGGCGGATGTCCTCATCGCCTCTGCTGGCGCGGGCAACGTCAAACGCCAGAACATGGGGAAGTTGCAGCACAACAAAATGATCGTGGTCGAGGGCAACCAGGTAAAGAAGGCGATCGGCGGGTCGACCAACTTTAGCTGGCGCGGTTTCTACGTGCAGTCGAACAACGCGATGATCTTCACCGGCGCCGACCCGGTACGGGTGTTCCGCGAGGCGTTCGAGGATTTTTGGGCAGAAGCCGGATTCGCGACCAGCCGGTCGGCGAGCTGGCGCGACCTGGGGATCACCGGGGTTGACGTCAAGGTGACGTTCTCGCCGCACGCGCCGGCCAACGCCCAGCTCAAGAAGATCGCCGACGACATCGACGGCACCAAGTCGAGCCTGCTGTTCTCGTTGGCATTCCTGTACCAGACGCCTGGGGCGATTCGTGATGCGGTGACGCGGGTTCGGGATAACGACGCGCGTTTCGTCTACGGCATTTCCGACAAGAAGGTCGGCGGGCTCGACGTGCAGAAGCCGGACGGTAATCCACCAGCGGTGTTCCCAACCGCGCTGCTGAAGGGCAGGACGCCGGCACCGTTTAAGGCCGAGCCGGTGGGCGGTGGCGGCAACCGCATGCACCACAAGTTCGTGGTGATCGATTTCGACAAGCCCGGCGCGCGTGTGTATCTCGGCTCCTACAATTTCTCCAAGGCGGCCGACGTGACGAATGGCGAGAATCTGATCCTCGCCCGGGACCGGCGGATTGCCGTGTCCTACATGGTGGAGGCGCTACGGATGTTCGACCACTACCACTTCCGCATCGCGCAGCAGGAAGCCAAGACGGCCGGCACCAAGCTGCAGCTGAAGCTGCCGCCGGCGGCCGGGGACGATGCGTGGTGGCTCAGGGACTATACCGACGTGCGGCGGATCAAGGACCGCGAGATGTTCTCGTAGGCGGCAAGGGGGCGGTCCCTAGCGTAGAAGCATCGGTCAGCCTGCAGAGGTGGTTTACTCCCCAGCAGTCTCCATTATTTATACAATTGAGCTCATGGGGCATGAGTAGGGAAATTGTAACGTGGAGATTGCGTTTTCGCGCCCGTTGCCGCACCGTGTTCCCATGACGACGGACCACTCTCACCGGCCCCGAATGAACCGTCGGCCTTCACCCGGGTCCTTTCCGCTGGAGGCAGCATGACTGTCGGTGGACAGGGCCTGCCCCGTTTGCAGGAGCTGGCGTATCTCGAAACGATCGCCAAGGCGGTCGCTACTGGTCTTCCATTCGAGGGGATTCGGCTGGCGCTCGTTGATCATATCTGGAGCTTTCGGCAATCATCGCCTGGGGATCCTCTAGATCCTGCTGAGTACCGGGCGTGGCGTGGCGACGAGAAGAAGTATGTCCGGAACGTCACGGATGCGCTCAAGGAGTTGATGCGGCTCGGCTTCGTCGAGAACGCGATCTTGCCATCGAGTGGCAAGTCCGCATACGCGCACAAGGACGCAAGCTATCGCATCACAACCGCAGGCCAAGATTGGGTGTCGCTTCTCAGATCTGATCGGCGATTGGCTTATGATGATCTTCTCCCGAGGCTGGTGCGCGCCCACCCTGCTTTCACCTCCTTCCTGACAGTGGTTGGCGCCATCGACAATCAACGGTCATCGTTCGTGATTCCGCTGCTCCGGTGGACCGAACTCCCCCCCAACCAGCGCTCACAACAGGCGTACCGCTCCGCGATCGGTGACTTCGTCGCGAGCGCACTCGCTTCTGTCGATCTCGGCTGGCACTCCGACGCTTCCGAGATCAGCATGGCGGTCAACCACTACCTCGACCGCGTTCTTGCCCGCGCCCAATCACGGGATAAGGACCCATTCCCCACGCCCCGCGCATTCACGCAGACTTGCGAGGAAGCCCTGGTCCGCCTCGCATTCAACAAAGCGGGGTGTGGTATCGATTATGTTTCGTTGGAAATCGCCCGGCGATGGAGCCGCTGGCTCGGTATTGCCTGTTTTACGTATCACGCACCCGGTCCATACGCGCTACGGTTTTGGAGCACTGCTCAGATGCAGATGGCTGATGGGGACGTAACTGTCAATCGCAGAGCTGGCGGCCAGTGGCGTGATAGAGCGCTCGTTGAGCTATATGACTACTGTCAGCAAGCGCGAGCGGCGGGAACCACATACGTTCCGGTATGGGAAGCTCGAGCGGCGGTTTGCTGGAAGCTCCGCATCGTCGATGACGAGTTCGATCGAGCGGTCACCGACATAATCGCCGGACGCCGCGGTCACGACCTCCCCTGGCGAGTCCATCTCGACCAAGTCTCGGTTGGCTCAGTTCCGACGTCGGCGGTGCCGTTCATCCTAACCACAGCCGCTGCGGGAACACGCACCTACAATGTTATTACCGTCGTACCCAAACCCGCAAAATAGGAGCTCGTTATGTCGCCTCCCCTGCCCGCAGTCGCCTGGATCCGCAACAAATGGGGTCTGGAGCGGAACCCGTTCCCCGCAGAAGCCATCGCAGTTCTTGGCGGTAGTGACGACCGTGAGAACGGTCGGCTCTTCCGTCCCGAGGTGCAGACTGAGCAGTTCGATGAGGCGATTGGCAAGTTCGTCCTCGGCGCCATCTACAACGGCCAGCGTTTCGGCGCTCTGTGGTCACAGTCGACGGTTTTTGACTCCGACTCGCGAGGGTACGGCAAGTCCGTCCTGCTGCAATACCTGTCGTGCTTCCTCAACGAGGATTTCGGAACGGCGGCCTTTACAAAGGTCGGCATGGAGGAGAGCGACGCTCTGGAAAACCCGGTATGCGCGCTGCTTGCCTCGTTCGACACCGCCAGCACGAAGAATCTCAACAGCCTGCTCTTCAGCACCGTCGAGTACGGAGCCGACTTCCGTCTCCACGACGACGATCCGACCTTGTACGAGCGCCTGTACGAGCGTCTCTGCGCCGTCGCAGGGACGGAGGACACCCTGACACTGACGGAGCGCTGCCATGACGTCTACCGTGCGCTAAAGGGCCGCACGCTCGGCCCGCCCGAAGAGAAGTTCCTCGTCGCGTTGTGCGCCGGCGAGTCGCGCGCCGTGCAGGACTATCTCGACGGTATTACTCCGCAGAAACGTACCCGTTCTGGCGCCAACTTTCTCGCCACGATGCTGCTGTTCATCAAGGCAGCAGGAATCGGTAAGGTCATGCTTTTCTGCGACCAGCTCGAGGACTTCGCCTCCCCTCAGACGCCGAAAAAAACCCGTAGCGTAGAGGTCGAACGATTCCGCGACTTTATCGTAGAGCTCCTCCCCATGGCGGACATGGTGAGCATCGTCGTTACAATGCATCCTCGCGCTTTGGCGTCCATCGAAGAATTCTGGCAACTGGCAGACCTCCCGTCACTCCGCGTAGACGAGGCGAACCGCCATATTGTTGTCGTTATGCCTCCACTGGGGACGCATGATCAGGCAAAGCGTCTGCTGACGGCCTATCTCCACGCTGCCCGCCGCGACGAAGCGACCGCCAGTGACGCGCTCAGCCCGTTCACCGAAGACGCCATCGAAGAGCTCTGGTCCCACTCGACCAAGAAGCCCCGCGACCTCCTCCGGAAGGCCCACAAGATGATCACGTTCGCGGCCGCGGACAACCTCGACAAGATTGATGCTGCTGTAGTTGAGTCGCACCTCTCGCTGATCGCGGCAGGGGACGACGAGGTCATCAACGACAGCCCGCCGGCCACCATGATCGCGGCGCCGGACTTTTCAAAGGGGTAGATCGTGGTTTCTCTAACAGCCTTCCTCCGCGACTTCTTCTGTCTCGCGAATGCACACCACGCCGCAGGAGAGGCGGGAGATGGTCGGGCTTTCGAGCGGCGCGTCGAGCGGCACCTCGCGGCAACGGGTGTGCGACCTGTAGATGTGTTCTCCGGTGTCCGTTCGCTCGGCAGCCAGTCTCTGTCAGGGCTGTATCACCAAATCGACGCCACGGGCCGCACGCACGAGGCGGTCGTCATCGGCGAGTGGAAGGCGTACCGGGGCTCGATTCCCAAGAACGACCTGCTGCGCTTTAAGGCCGCGACGGACGATTATTGGCTCCAACAGCATACCTACGCGATGTCGCCTGTGATCCGCGTTTTCGGAGGCACGGGCCACGTATCTCCTGAGCTCCGACGGTACGCCGCGCAGTGGGGGATCTGTCTGATAACCCCGGACCGTTGGCCAGCACCTATCCTCGCCGCCGAGACGACGTCCTGGCCGGAAATCGAGCCGGATCGCCTCGCTCGTCGCTACCTCACTTGGCTGTCCCGGCCGCTCAATGTTGTATGCACGCCACAGCCTCACGGTGGCTGGTTGATACCGAGGCTGCCGACGAACGCGACCATCGATCACTTCCTGGCTGTCCAAGACCGTTGGTCAGATGAACTCTGGCGTAGATTCCACAGGCGACCCGGCAGCTTCGAGCGGTGGCTGAGCGGGACCATCCCGTGGGGCATTGCGGCATGATGCGGTGTTCCCGATGCGATGCCGAGCTCTCGGCCTGGGAAGTTCGAAGGGCGGAGGAAATCGGCGTCCTTCCCTGCTGGTGCAGCGGGATCCCATCGGGAACAGCCCGCACACTCGCGAATGTTGCCTACGCCGAGCTCTGCCACAAAGGCCTGACTCAGCCGGTAAAAGTCCACGACGTAATCCGCTTCGTGGGCCAGAAGTACACAGGAAACCCCCAAGCGTCCATCAACGTCGCCTTATCTCAGGACAACCGATTCTGCTGGGGTGGCCGCGCCCTTTATGGTCTCGCTCGCCACGGCCTTATTCCGGGGACCCGCAGCCTCGCGGAGGCTGCTTACGCGGTCTTGCTAGCTGCGCCGCGGGAGCTGCACGTGGAAGAGGTTGATTTCGTGCTCGAGCAGCTCAACTACCGCTTCAACTCAGAAAGCCTCGTCCATCACCTCAGGGGCTACACGAGCAACAAATGGGGCCTCTTCTTCCAAAGCGATCGCTGGAATCGAGTCCGCATCAATACCGGTCGCGATGCCCGCCACCATTACAACGCGAAGATCCATGTGTGTCCCACAAACGCAGCTTTCGACAGCTGGATCGAGCGCGAGCTGACGCCAAAGGTCGAGCGATCGCTCAACAATCGGACGCTACGGCTTGCGGATCTGACGGGCAGCAAGATACACATCGCTGGAGATCGCATTGAGTTCCTGTGACGTCAAACGGCCCTTAATTGCGGGTAGCTGTCAATCTAGCTTCGCAATGTCGTCGTCGGGATGATGGTCCTTTCCGAGGTCAACGCCTCATGATGATGCACCGCGCCCTCCCTGCCGCTGTTTAGCCGAGCGACAATACCGCGATCGAGTTCGCTATTTCTGCGTATTTTACTGAACTCAATCTAAATTCGAGAATGTCAAATCTCTAACAAGCTCCCTCTTCTGCTCGCGCTCACGTAGCGCAGAAATAGCACCGGCCGTTTCGCCGAAATTTCCGCTTGCCGAAATCGTGCATTCCAGGTTCGGTTGAACAGCTTTAAAAACGAAGCCGCCGGTCTTCGATGTATCGTATTCAAATAGATCTATTTCGTCATACGTATTAGAATTGTTTAACCCCCAAATATACCAAGGGGATAAACTGAGGGCAACCCCGGTCTTAGGTTGAACTATATAAACATCTTCATCTGAAAAAGCTTGATATCCCTCGTACTCGTGAACATGAATAAATGTTTGAGACGGCCCTTTCAACTCGCGGAACAGTCCCTTGAAGCGACCCTGACCGAATCGCTTTGGCGTCACCCCCTCAAATACACCAAGGCAGCTATCGCCAAATGTCTTAGCAAGCGTGTTTCCCAAAAGACTTAGGAAGCTTACGTAGTCGATGTTCGAGCCGCGCCCATGTTTGGAGTTGGCAATTTGGTCAATCCAGTTGTCTATTGCGGTCAAGTTCTTCTGAGTAAGCGGCAGGAGGGACGTGGAATATGGCAATTCAGACCGGCTGGCCTTAAGGCAGTTCTTCAATATTGCCCAGAGCGGTCCTGCTGACCGATGCGCCATGCCTTTGAAGTGCGCGCTATTCTGTTTTTCAAGCGTGGAATACTCTGCCAGCGTCGTGTAAGCCATCAAGGTAAGCATGGCCTCGATGGCGTCCCGCCCCCTGTCAAGCCTGCGCTGAGAATCCTTTTCTGACATGTATCTCGCTAGCGGCGCAGCTACCGGATAAGGCAATTCGTTCACCAACTCTGCCAGCTCTAGCCAGTCTGCACTCTTGGAGCGTTCCTCAATCCATTGAATGTCTGAGCTACTTACAAATGAACAGGCAGACGTGCTGGTACCGAAGTCGAAGCCCAAATATGTCTCGCCTGGCACCTCTTCGGCAGCGAATGTCATGTCCATGTAGAACGGTTCACCAACGGCGCGGGTGCCCTCCCGCCGGTTGTCCTTGCCATAATAGAAAGCTGGCTCCGCTGTACCATCCTCCCTTACGACAAGTTCGATCTCAATTCCCTGCTGGAAGACTGCTCCCTTTGGCGTTGGGATACGCGTCTGGACAACGTTATGCCGCGAATCCAGATCGTCTGGATCAAAGGATGATCTCATAAAGTAGTAGCTCAGGTTCGCTTTGGGCGGCTTGGCTAACTTCACCTTCCAACGGAGCGCCTGACCCATAAGCCCGCGCAAGCTTCTCGCCGCGGGTAGCAAAACGGCTTCCTCATATTCTTTGGCGTCACGGCCTTCCTGCTTCAAATTCTCACTGATGGGACGAAAATGTTTGAGTTCGAGCTCGCCGTCATCTGATCGAAGTAGCAAACATAGCCGGTTGTACGTAACTGCCCTGAAGTCCCCTTGACCACCTGTGTAGTATCTTCGGGCACACTCTGTGGCCAACCCTTTTGCCACGATCTCCGAGAAGTTCTCACTTAGCTCAAGTATTTGAGCGCTTTGCAGATGGCTTTTCAGATCCCTCTCCAACAATGAACGTAACCACCGGATATTTGACGATCCGCCTGATAGGAGGACGACTGTTATTTCCTGGCCGCCTAACTCGTCTTTGGCCCGATCAATAGTTCTGGACACTGCCTCCTTGAGTTTGGCGTTCCAGATATTCTCCGTATATATCGCTTTAATTTTTGCTGCATCTAACCTCTTGCTCGCTCGGGCAGCGTTTTCAGTGAATGGATCTACAGGAATGGAAATTGGATAGGGAGCTATCCCAGACAGGTCTGCAGCCAAATTCCAATTCGCGATACTATTGCAAATTGATATTTTGGCCCGTTCAACGTCCTGTAGAAGCCTTTTATAATGCTTGAAGAAGGTGCGCTTATCCTGACTCCAGTCGGCGATATCTTCTTCATCTGCATTCTTGTTTTGATAGAAAAAGGTGAGAGACTTACGAACCTGGGCTTTTTCTATGCGTGGGCCCAGAACAGAAAATAGTAACTCTTCCGCAAGTATACGATTGATGTAGAAGCCACCTACTTGGATGGACGTCGCTCCGAGAGGGCGGGAGTTCACACCTCCACCGCTTATGTCGCCAGCTTTAGTTGTTTCTACCACAGATACGTCGAAAGTCCCTCCGCCAAAATCCAGAACCAGTGCAACGTGTTTGCGTTGTTCGGCTACACTTGGGTGCCGAAGTCCATAGCGGTAATACTGAAATACCGCGAAGGGCTCCGGCATGAAATCGATCTCCTCAAACTTGCCGTAAAGGGCCTTCTTGATCGATTTCCTGTAATGGGCGAGCCATGATTCTGCAGCCAGCTCGGAGCCGCCGAGAGATAGGGGCTCGGCAATCAGGATACGGGTTGGAACCGCAAGCCCTTGCGAGGCAAGCCAGCCATTTATCTTCCTTAGGGCTTCCTCAAAAAAGTCTTTTGCCAATCCGACCGGAGTACGCCGCGCAGCGTTTGAAAGCGTGGATCGGCTTACCAACCGGTCTGGATCGTTATTCCCAAGTTCGATCTTGAAGTCCTCAATTAGCAACTCCGGCGAAGTACATTTGTCCCGTGCATCGCGGCCGACGTGTGCTTTCTTGCCCTCGTAAAACAGTGCTGTCGGAATAACCTGACTGTCGTCTATGCGCGCCAATTGTACAGAACTAATGAAGGGAAGTTTTTTTAATGACATTTGATCACTTTCGGTATGCATCAGGGACGACAAACCACAACCCGGACGCGCCCTCAAGGGGTGGTAGGAAATTGATGACAGCCGTACACAAAAGCGGATTTATGTTCGTTAAGTTCCCAGCTGCGGGACCGCAATCCCCACACCCGAAACAGGGTACCGTACTGGGGCTAGTGGGTGACGGTCCGCACAATGCTCGAGATGTCATTGCGACACACGTGACTTCAAATGAAAGGCTGAGAGAAGGCAATTTTCTGCCTTGAACAACGTACCGCGTCGCGAAATTCCGTTTTCATGGGCGTTGGCACCATGATCATGATGACGCCCGGTGCCGCTTCAACAACTTGGCAGTGCTGGCTGCCTCCGTGGGACGGGATTGCCGACAGACAATGCCTTTACGGGAACGTGCCGCGTCCAGTCATTTGTGTCGGGACGATGGTTAAGTTCAGCCTTCTGTGGCGGATTCAGTCCCAGTGATTTGTCGCAGGAAGGGCTAAGCGTTTGATTCTATTTAGGCTGAGAGATCCAGCCTTCTGTGACGTCCAACAAATTGTAATAATCAAGCGATTGAATTTTCCTGCTTAAAGGCAGTTTCGGTAGTGCTGTAACTCGTCTTTCTGGACAAATTTGTGCATGCGCCGTGTAAAATCTGTCTGACTAGGCAACAGTCGCGAACTCACCTCAGTATCCCGTAACGCCCAGGCGGGTCTCCAACACGGAATCAAAAATCTTGCGAATTTCCGGCTCTGGCATGACATCCAGCAAGCGAAATCCGCCGATTGAGTTAAGCTCCATCATGATGGCTCGGAACGTATTGCGCTCAAAGAGCGTCTTCTTCCCTGCCGCTGACTTAACCAGTCCGCGTAGGATCACCGAAAAAACATTCGTCGACTGAGCTATCGTAGGCCTCTCGATGATATTGGCTCTCACATCGGCACGGAACAAGAAGGCTTCCAGCGCCTCTTTCTGATCGATGCCAGAAACACGTGTGCATAGGTGCGACATCCACCATAACCGCGAAGCCGCATTATCTCGTTCAATCTGGCGATTGGTCCGTGCGAAAAAGTGGGTCTCGATATGCGAGACGGCTTTCTCATCATCACTGGGTATCGGCCAACGGGCCCGGAGATAGTCAAGCAAAACTGTATGCGTGAGATGGCACCACAGACGCTCGTCGCGAGCGTCATATGGCGTCAGCTCGGGAAGGTACGCGTGAACAGCGAGGCAATTCTCGACCTCGTAGAACTCCTCTCCTACGGGAAGCTTCAACATCTCTAGCGCCTCCACTCGCGGCGAAATGGGAAGCTCGTGATACTGCGTGGCGTCAAGGTCTAAAAACGAAAAATTCCCCGATCTATAAACTTCAACATTAGCTGCGATCGTCTTTCTCAATGTTGCAACGGTCGACTCTCGCAAAATACGCAACTTCATTGCCCTACTCCATGGAATACGTAGGCTTCGATCAGCTGAAATGGGCTTCTCATAAGCTTCTCGGTTATCAGGTAATCGTCATGATCTTCTATATTTACACCCTCATTGTGGCATTTCTGCCGCATTACCTTGGCCCAACGCGAATCATTGTCTTCCGAACCGGCCCTCAAAATAGAGATACAGTGCATCACCGCCGCAAAGTATATAGAGTTCATTAAAACAGCACGATTTGCTTTGTTGTTTCGTGCTTTATCTATGAGTTCTTTCAACTCTAAGCTTACAAGAATCCGAACTTTATCGTCGGTGGTACGAACTTGCCATTCATGTCCGACGATAGAATCGTCACCAATCAGAACAAACACCGACGACAGGGGCCTGAATACGTCACGATCAATGTAGATTATCTGGGGGCGGTCCACTGCCAGTACGGAGCCAATCTCATACCTAAAGGGGCCCGGGCCAAATTCAGAATTTATCAACTTACTTTTATAGTCTGTTATAAGTTTAACCGACGCGATATACGGGAATATCTGCACCTCGCCACGCAATCTGCCAGCCGGAAAGGTGACCTTGAAACTCTCTTCTCCAGACGCGTGCACGTGACGAAAATATGTGTCCCGGCAGGCAAATACCGTCGTATATTGAGCTCTTCCGGCTTCCACCTCCTCGTGAAGCTCTTTGACGCTTAGGTGGAAGGTAACTTCTGCGATGACCTCTTGCCCGTCGGCCGATGGTTCAAACTCGACGGTTACCTGAATATCACCATCGACGTAGTCGTCTACGTCAGGCCTCAACACTGGGTATGGAAAGGCTCTTAGGCTATCAAACTGCATGAGCTTTGACCTTAATCGTGCCCTCGAACACCCTATCTAGCTCTACATCTACAGTAAGGCGTTGGTTCACGTTACACTGAATGTTCAGGTCGCCACCCAAAACAATACCGGCAGATGTGGACGTTATTTTCAAGGTCCGGTTTGTGTCTGCGCCCGAGTCTTCTAGTGTTACCTTCACCTGACCCGCAATTTCGGGAGTGAAAGAAATTCGTCTTCTCGCGGGAGACAAAATAACCGCGCGGACGTTTTGCAGGGCGAGCATGGAGACCGGATTCTTTGGAGCACTCCCGCCGCCTGCGCCGCCTTGGGTCGCGTCTCCGCCCGTTGACTCGTTTTTGCCCCCACCACCGCCTGAACCGCCACCGTCGCCGCCACTGTCGCCAGTGTCATCGCCATCACCGCCGGAGTCAGTATCACCAGCCTCCTGGGTAGCGTCGTCGTGAGTATCGGAACTGGTCGACTTTTTCTTCGGCAAAGGACGCGCCCGGATTTTCAACGCGCCTCTTGGATTTTCGTCACCATTCTTGTCCTTTGGCCCGCTACCCTCTTCATCATCGCCAAAAAATTCGGCGAGCTCATCGATTTCAGAGACCTCTGCAACGGGGTCTTGAGCGTGGCGCTGCAACATTTGCCGCACCCACTCCGCTAGTTCACGTAGCGCTACGCGACCGGCTCTCTGTTGTTGGGGCGTGGGAAGGCGATCCGGCTCAAAGTCGTTATGTGGCGGTGGCTCCATTGCTCGTAGCAACGCGTTCCCCTTGTCACTAAGACATTCCAAAACAGCGACAAACTCCTTGAACTCGCCGAAACGCCGCAAGCGAGTGAGCTCGGAGGTTATGAGCATTCCATTGCGCAAGACGGCCACGCGTTTTGGAAGCCCCTCCCCAACGAGGATGTGAAGCCGACAGTGGCCCAGCGAAGCATTTTGAGTCTCCTCGACCTTGCTCTCAGTGCTGGAAAGCGCTCTCAAAAAATGGCCACTGTTTTGAAATGTCTCCGGCTCTTCTTTCTGATCTTTGATTGCGTCTAGGGTGTCTTTGTCGGCGAAAAAACTTGGCAGGGTTCCTGCGCTAAGCGTTGGGCCTCCCTCGATCGTCAGCGTAAGCTGACCGCGACAGACTGCTCCGAAAAAGCTTTCGCCGATGCTTGCAGCAAGTATTTTTTCCCAGCCCTTGGTCGGCACAAAACCCAGGATGCTGAGAGTCGTTCCCGTATTCCCGGGACCGTCACCCTGACGATGTAGCCAGTCGGGCAACTCATCCAAGTTTCCAACCAAGGGCTGACAATTCTTTGTTATCCCCCAAAAACCAGTCCCGCGATGAGTAGCGCTCCCGCTACGATGCGACATGAGTATCGCTTTGCCCTGAACATAGTGATGCGTTGCACCACTCTCGTCACTCCACAGTGTGCTCAAGAAAATAGTCCGCAAGCCAGAGACCGTAAAAGGGGCGAACTTGCCGATGCCGAACGAGCCCGTGGCCGTGCCGGACTCCTTCTTTGATTGGCCTGTCGCCTTCATCAGGGCAAAATATGGGGAGCCCAACTCGCAGGGACCCTTAACACCAGAAGTGTTGCTGTCAGAAAATTGCAAGATTGAGATCTTCGACTTACCCAGAAGGTCAATTGCAGTGTCGAAAATTGCTTGGCCTTTTCGCCCTCAGCGTGAGATTCAGTGGCACACAACTTCACCGTGGACTGAAACTGGTCCAAGTCCGGAATGCTTGCTGTCGGAACTTCAATCAAACGAACACTTACGGCAACAGGTGAACCTATCGCAGCATCCAGCGCGTTCTGCGTTCCCTCTCGCCCTAACGAACGAAACGGCGACCCCGCGAAATGCTCCATTCCTGGCTCATTGAAGCCATCCCATTGCTGAGAATTGTCACGCGGAAATTCGAAGCCGATCTTCGCCACCATCTATCCTCCCAGTCGCCAATCGCTTGCGAACAAATTTAGCCAACTCTTCTGCAACCGGGACCGCTACCGCGTTGCCGACTTGAGTGTATCGCTTTGCCCACGGAACACTTTCCGGAAAGTGAAAATCTTTTGGAAAGCCCTGCAAAGCCAAGCATTCGTGTTCTGTCAGCTTCCTTAGACCTGACGGTCCGAACACAAAGGGCACGTTATGCCCACCCAATCCCATATTGGCAGTAAGAGTTGGGCACACGCCAGGTTCTTTTGTTCTAACAAGATACTTTCTAAGCTGATATATTTGCCGATCACCTTTCGCAGAATTGCTTATCATGTGGTAATAGCGATTGTCTTTCGGCAAATAGTACTGCTCAGCTACATCGTTGTCAAAGTCAACAAACTCTCTAAGGTCTTTTGCTTTCACCGACTTGGGTTTAGGAAATTCAAATCGCCCGCTAATAAAATGATCTGTTGAGAGCGCCACCATGAAGAGGCGCACACGTTGCTGAGGAAGGGTGGTAAACTTATATGCGTCAATCTCTTGAGCATTTTCATCCCTAAACCAGTAGCCAGCCTTCCTGATTTCGTTTTGAAGTCGCAAAAACCATGCACCACCGTCGCCGTAGCGGAAAAACGGCGCATTCTCCAAGACCAAGACGGGAGGCCTTTTGGACCCAAACTCTCGTAGCAATCTGATAATCTCAAAGAAGAGCTTGCCACGATCATCATCAAAACCGGAACGCGTCCCCGCTTGGGAGAAACTTTGACACGGGAATCCAGCATGAAGTACATCTACCGGCTCTAGGTCGTCGCCTGCGACGGACACCTCTCGGATGTCCTTCTGAATGATTCTGGGTGTAGAAACGTTGGCCCGATAAGTTTCGACTGCGTGCTGATTAAGTTCCAGTGCCCACTGGGTTTTTATCCCCTGACGCTCGAATCCTAGACAGAACCCTCCAATGCCGGAAAATAGTGCAGCAGCCTTCATCGAGGAAGCCTGAAGTCAGCCTCCCGGGTTGCGGTCATACTAGCCTTGAAGCGAAGTTCAACGTCATGCATTCTCTTGGATACAGCCTTAAAGATGGTCTTCACGTCCTCTTCTGAATAGGCGTAATTTGACCTATTTGAAAGATTTCCCAGGAGGTCCAGATCCTTTAAAACCTTCTTTGTTCTTGCTTCTGCCAAGCGGACGAAATTGTCCCGCGCACTCGCCATCTCGCTCTCCTGCCTGTAAGTTCGCTTTATCGGAAAGAGTTTGCGGCGTCAATGGGACGCGTAAATATTACGGATATACGCGTTGAAGCAGGCAGCCTGAACTCAAGGATACGTGACTGATATGCTCGCCCCCCGAGCATATCAGTCCCCGCTGAAACCGCTCGTCGTACTTGAGACGGCCTGCTGGGGGCATGCGCGACGAGGAATTGATTGCTGGCAAAGCTGCACGCCAATGCACTCAGTGATCCGACTCAAAATAGCAGCAGAGTTTTGCTTCTGCAGCAGGTAAGTTGCGAGTTTCACATTCCCAGATCTCAAACACCTGCCAGCCTGCCTCCTCCAGCTGTCGCTTGGCGCTCGCATCTCGCTGAACATTCCGAGCGAGCTTAGGCAGCCAATAGTCCTGACGCGAATTTGGGAGTTTAGCAAAGCGGCATCCTGCATGCTGGTGCCAAAAACAGCCGTGAACGAAGATCACCTTCCGGTGCTTCGGCAAGACAAGGTCAGGCGTGCCCGGTAGATCGCGACGATGAAGTCGGAAGCGAAAACCAAGGCGGTGCATGATCCGACGCACGGTCCACTCCGGAGTCGTGTTGGCCGATCGAATGCGGCTCATATTGTGGCTTCGCTGCCTTAGAGTGTGCCGATCGGCCACGGTCAAGCTACCCTTGCCCAAACGCGCAGGTCCGGTTGATGGCAATTTGTAATTAAAGTTTTCATGTTTGGGCGGGCTCAGCTAACATTCTGTGGACGGACCGGTAGATAGTCGCTTGCCTCGACCTTAAACGAATACCTGGCAACGAAAACCGGCTGATGTGCGAGAACGACGGTAATATGCACAGATGTTGGCGCCCAATCTCCCGGCGTATTGAACTCTGCCCAGGAAGCCCGTCGGGTGCGCCAAACTTGCGATCTGCCGATCCTCCTGTTTCCAGCGATATCTCGTAAAGCCGGACGTCGAATCCACACTCGCCCGCCCATATCGCGTTCGATCTCAGTTGTGCTCTGGAACCCAATCGGCCTCGAATGACTTGTTCTTGGCTACTCTCGAAGGGAGAAACCATTGTCCGTACCGAAGGAAATGGATGTCGTCCTCGAAAACCTGCCTTTGAGGATCGGCGCCTACGTACCCGACGACTTGCTGGAAGACTGGTTCGCGCCGGGAACGGGCATGAATCCGGTCAGCCCGGCGGCGCTTGCGGCCGCCAAGACTTACGGATGGCGCTTCGAATGCGAGTTCAAGCATTCCGAACGGATGGAGGGCGTGTTCTGGAAGCGGGTGCCGGCGATCTGATCTGCACAAATTTCCATCGGACCAGACTCCTTGGCGCTTCAGTGATCGAGTTTGCCGCGAGACGTGATCGCTGTCCTGATCGCCTCAGCCTATCGGCGTCTTTCCTGTTCCACCGCATTCGGGGCAGGTCCGGCCGTCGATCATGACGCAGCAAGATCGCAAACCCGATGCAGTTCCTCGCTGGACATTCCGGGCCCGGTGCTCCAGATGCAAAGCTTCTGTGCTCCACCCATGTTATAGCTCCGAATCTCGATCAGCTGAGAGCCGATAGGAGCCTGGAGCGCTGCTTCGACGGCGTTCATGAATAACTCTCGCACCATCATAGTTTTTGGACAGCGCTCGATAGTGCTCGCAACCAGGAAGTCGGCCACTCTCAATGGTGCAAGTTCCTGCAGACCTATCATCCGAGTTCCCTTTAGGTAACGCGAGGATGGATCTTGGAGGCCCTGATGCTGGGCCTCCAAGGCTAATGTCTTAAGCTGCCGCCAAAGCAACCCGAGCTTCGGCACTACGCCGAGGGGGTAATTCCAACCGCCAACGGATCATATCTCCTAGTATCGGATAGATGTCATTGTGCTTTGCACCAAAGCGCATAAATCCAAGCTGATGACTACCAAGATCACGGTTACCGCTTTCCTCCGATGGAAGATAAGCTTCCAGCCCGTCCAAACCATTGCGCATCCGTTCCTCTGGCGTGAGGGTGTAATATTGCCACATCGGATTAGAATGGCTGAAATCAACGTCAGTCAGCCGCGTTAGCAAAACGTCGGTTAGTTCATCGCCATCAGTTGGCTTGCGGTTGCTGAAGCTAAAATCAAACACGAGCTTCGCTAGAGCTTTCAAAACAACTGGCTGAGCGGCCACGGTCTTTTCGCGAGCGCGCTCCTCCCCAAATCCCGGAATTGCCTGTATAGCTGTCCAAAATCGGTACGCCAGGTCGGTCTTTCCTTCAACCATCGACGGATTAGCACCGCTAATATTTGTTCGGTTCAAGAAAAGTATAGCGTTAACACCGACGACATCTTTTCTAGGCAGCCCCCCTTCGTCGTCCTCCCAGGCTTTGACGTCATTTTCAATAACTTGAAGACCAAGGGCGTCAATAAGCCTTTCTTTTATAAACAAATTAACAGGATTTGAGTTATCGAATTGTAATGCTAGATTTGTATCAACTTTCTTTCCAAGCCGATTGAGGTCGTGAAAAAGCTGTCTCTCTTCGTCCGGCGTCAACCCGAGGTGAACCTCAATAAGAATTGTACAATATGTTCTCGCAACCTCGAAGCATTCTTCCCACACTTTCGCATCATCGGCATTGAGAGCCTCCCCATCCGAAAACCCAAGGAGGTTTCCTTTCTTGGGGTACTGGCGTGTGGCCCGTACCTGCTCAAGAAAATCAAACACGATCTGCATTGCTTTACGCCGATGCTGGCCATCGATTACCCAAAGAACATGCCTCTGTGCCAGAAAGACCTTGAACCCGGCTGTTTCCTCAGTTCGTTGATCGACCATTCGATCACCGCGAATATCCGCCCCGCGCGGATTACAATTGCGGATATTAACAACCAGCGGCTGTACGGCCATATAGGGCTGCTTACCCAATCGCCTCATCATCTCGAGGAGTGGAGCGCTCGACTCCTTTTTGAGAATTTCTCGGCGTTCAATTGCTGCCGAAACTAAGCCCTTGAGGATGTATATTGCCAGTTTATGGGCGTGCACCGGGTCCAGTTTGCGTTGCGCAACCGTATCGCCATCCCGCCCGGCATCATTCGCAACTTCTGACATCGCAAAAAATTCGTGCATTGGCATCTGCATCAAAAATGTTCGATTGCCGAGGTTGTGGCCGATGAACACCTTCATCGGTTTTTCAGAGGTATCCCCCGCTTCAAGTATGTCATCGAGTGTACCGAGAGGGGTAGGCAGGCCATTTTGCGACGGGATCATTGTTTGCTTCCTTGCTTCTGATACAAGCATAAATACACCGCTTTTCCGAAAAGACAATCTCCCTGGGAACTTTTTTTTTAGCCCTGGGGAAAATTATCTATGCCCCAGGGTTTTTTTGGTGGCAGTCAATCAGGAGCGGCTCCGATCGCTTAGATCAAGATTGGGCTGGGGTGGGTTGATCGGGCTACGATTCTGCTTCGGCTAGCCAGTCGTCGTCCCTCATGACCCCTCCGATACTTCGCCAAAGGCGGGGAACAGCATGGCGGGCGACCTGCTCGTCGTCATAGCTGACGAAGACACCCCTAGCTCGGCTGGATAGAGGGCAGCGCTCCGAAAGGCCAAGGTGGGAATCCTGTCGGGTGCGCCAAGCTTGCGATGTGCCGATCCTCCTATTTCAGCGATATCTTAAAGCCAGACCTCGAATCCAATCTTGCCCGCCCCTCACTGTCACCTTACACCTCAGCCATGCTCTGGAACCCAACCCACCTCGACGGCTTGTTGTGGGTAGATCTCTTGAAAGGAGACCCCATTGTCCGCACCTGAGGAAATGGATGTCGTCCTCGAAAAGCTGCCTTTGAGGATCGGCTGCTACATACCCGACGACTTGCTGGAAGACTGGTTCGCCCCGGGAACGGGCATGAACCCGGTCAGCAAGGAAGCGCTGGCCGCCGCTAAGGCTTACGGATGGCGCTTCGAATGCGAGTTCAAGCACTACCCCGAACGGATGGAGGGCGTGTTCTGGAAGTGGGTGCCGGCGATCTGATCCGCATAATTTTCATCGGCGCCTTGGCGCTTCGGTGATCGGATCGAAACGCGGAAACGTATTCGCAACCTTGATCGCCTTAGCCGCCGCCGATCGGCGTCGTCACCTTTCCGGTTCCGCCGCATTCGGGGCAGGTGCGGCCGTCGATCATGCCTGTCCCGGCGCAGCGGCGACAGAAATTCTCGCCGGTTCCAGGAATGCCAGCCGGGACTTCGTCGGGATTGGCTTGACCTTCGCCAAATTGCTCGGGCTTGCCCTGCAGCTGCTTTCGCAACCGGTCGACCGCGGCCTCGTCGACTTCAAGCGGCGCGCTGCTGTCATCGGGCAGGCCTTTCGAACGCCTCAGCTCCGCAGAGGTTCCGGTTGGCAATCGTTCGCCGGCGGGCCGGGCGGAAGTGGCAGCTGCCAAGCGCATCCAGGCTGAAACGGCACGCGGTCGGGAGCCGCTCAAGCTGGATTCCCTTCAATGGCGCTGCCGCAGCCTTCGCATCAGCGCTACGACAACTGCTCCGACCGCACTTTCACATCGTCGCTCAGCTGCCGCACGATAGCGGCGGTCTTGCGGATGTCGGCTTCGTCGAGAGCGACGCCCATGGTCGAGGCGATCGCCAGGAGCTGGGCGTTCAGCTCGCCGTAGCGCGCGGCGCCTTTGCGCGTCAGCTGCACAAGCTTCGAGCGCCGGTGTTTTGGATTGTCGATGAATTCGACGAGCCCCTCGGCCGCTAGCTCATCCGCCAGCCGCTGCATGCGCTGGCGGCTGGTGGGCCGCATCTGGGCGATCTGCGGCACAGTGAGCGGACCAAGCAGCGCCAGGCTTCGCATGAAGCCGAACGCACCGCCGCCCCAACTGGTGATGAGCCCGGTCTTCTGGCCGAGAGCCCGTATTCTGAAGAAGCACTGGGCCACTTCGAGCATCAGCTCGGTGATCGCCTCGGCCTTGCCGTCAGCGATGGGGTCCGCCTCGGTCCTCTGGTCATTCCCGTGTCGTGCCGACGCCATCGCTTCCTTCCTTTTGTCTTGCGAATTTCTGCGATTGACACCCTTGTTGTCAACATCTAGAGTGACACCTTAGTTGTCATTATAGGCAGCTGTGAGCTTCGTAGGCCTCCAGCATTTGCGGGAGCAAAACATGGCAATGGACCCGGCTGGGCAAACCGACAGCGGAACCGCAGGTGTCATCGCGAGACCGCCGCTGCTCTTTCTTGCTGCTCTGCTGATCGGCTTCGTCCTTGATCGCCTGCTACGCTTGCCGTTCCCCAGGTATGACCTGGTCACCTGGATCATCGGCGGCTCGCTGATCCTGGTCGGATTTGCGCTTTTCGCCGCGGGCATTCGCAACTTCACCCGCGCGACGACGCCGGTGCCGACGAATGAGCCGACGCGCGTGCTGGTGACGACCGGCATCCACGGCTGGACGCGCAATCCGATCTACCTTGGCATGTTCCTCATCTATGGCGGCATCGGCGTCGCCGCGCAGAATATCTGGATCCTTGTCTTCACGTTGCCGCTTGCGATCCTGATCCGCTACGGCGTGGTCGCCCGCGAGGAGGCCTATCTCGAGCGGCGGTTCGGCGATGCGTATCGCGGCTACAGGCAAACCGTGCGGCGCTGGCTCTGAGCGTCGCAAGAATGCCGACAGTTGCGCACGTCAGGAAACCGCAACGAGATGACCGTTGCCAAGATCCCTCAGGGCCAGTTTCGGCGGCTCTTCGCCGATTTTTCGGGTCGGGCTCGGGATCTCCTGATCGAGACGCGCGAAACGCGGCCGGCGTCTTGCCGGATCGGGCACCGGCACGGCTTCGATCAAGCGCTTGGTGTAGGGGTGGCGCGGGTGCGAAAAGACTTGGTCGCGGGTGCCCATTTCGACGATCTGGCCGAGATACATGACGGCGACACGATCGGAAATGTTCTCGACCACCGCCATGTCGTGCGAGATGAACAGATAGGCGATGCCGAATTCGCGCTGCAGTTCCTTCAGCAGGTCGAGCACGCGGGCCTGCACCGACACGTCGAGCGCCGAAACGCTTTCGTCGGCGATGATGAGCTTGGGCCTGAGCGCCAGCGCGCGCGCGATGCAGATGCGCTGGCGCTGGCCGCCCGAGAATTCGTGCGGATAAAACTCCATCTGGTCGGCCGAGAGGCCGACGCGTTCGAACAATGCCGCCACAAGCTGGCTGCGCTCTTCCTTCGAGGCGATGCCATGGATCAACAGCGGCTCGGCAACGAGGTCGCCGACGCGCATGCGCGGGTCGAGCGAGGCGTAGGGATCCTGGAAAATCATCTGCACGTCGCGGCGAACCGCCTTGCGCTGGTCACGGCCAAGGCCCGCCAGATTGCGCCCGCCGATGACGATATCGCCGTGGTAGGGCACAAGCCCGGCCAGCGCCTTGGCGGTGGTCGACTTGCCGCAGCCGGATTCGCCGACCAGCGCCAGCGTCTCGTGCGGCGCGATCGACAAGCTGACGCCTTCGACGGCGTGGACACGGCGGTTCACTTGGCCGAAGAAGCCACCGCGCAGGTCGAAATGGACATGCAGATCGTTGACCACCGCCACGCTTCCGGACATTTCCGCTTCGACGGATTTTTGTTCGGCGGATTTTTGGCGGCCGACGCCGGTACCAATGCGCGGCACGGCAGCGAGCAGCTCGCGCGTGTAGTCGGCTTGCGGGCGGGCAAAAATATCGGCGGCTGTTCCCTGCTCGACCATGCGGCCGTGCCGCATGATGACGACGCGATCGGCCATTTCGGCGACCACGCCCATGTCGTGGGTAATAAGGATGATGCTGGTACCGTGTTCGCGCTGCAGATCACGCAACAGTTCCAGCACCTCGCCTTGCACCGTGACATCGAGCGCCGTCGTCGGCTCGTCGGCGATCAGCACATCCGGTTTCAGCGCCAGCGCCATGGCGATCATCACGCGCTGGCGCATGCCGCCGGACAGTTCATGCGGAAACTGTTTTAGCCGGCTTTCGGCTTCCGGGATGCGGACGGCCTTCAGCGCCTCGACGGCGCGCTGGCGCGCCTCGGCGCGCGACAGGCCGGTATGGGCCTCGATGGACTCGACCAGCTGCCGGCCGATCGACAGCACCGGATTGAGCGAGGTCATCGGCTCCTGGAAGATCATCGCGATGCGGTCGCCGCGAATGTGGCGCATCCGACGCTCATCGAGGACTGCCAGATCGATGTCTCTCCGATCCATAAGCCGGATCGCGCCGGATTCTATCCGGGCGGCGGGCTGCGGCAGCAACTGCATGATCGCCAGCGCGGTCATCGATTTGCCGGAACCGGATTCACCGGCAATGCAAAGCGTCTCGCCGCGTGCAATCGAGAACGACAGGCCTGATACCACCGGCCGCTCGCCGTCTTCGCCGCGCACGCTGACGGTCAGGTCGGAGATCTCCAGCACCGGACCAGCCGTGACCGAAACGGCCGGAGCGGCAGCCCCGGCCCGCTTGCTGGTTGCGCCTTTGCTCATTCGAAGACGCAGCGCGGGAAATAGAACGACACCACCCAGTTCGGCATGTCGACGATCTCGCTGATCCGGAGATCGCCGCAGACCGAAACCAGCATGTAGGCCTCGACCGGATCCATTGCGTAGCGGCCGGCAAGCAGGTCGATCATCTGCGAGACCGCTTCCCTGGCGCCCGTCATCAGGTCCGGCCCGATGCCGGTCGTCACCTCATAGCCCTTGGCGTCGAGATGGCGCGTCACCGGACCCGGCGTGGTGAAGCGCGGTGTCTTCAACCGCGCATCCTTAATCAGGTCGAGCTTGAGCACGACATCCATCGGGCTTTCGATCGCCGTGCCGCACACTTCGCCGTCGCCCTGCGCGGCATGCGTGTCGCCAACCGAAAACAGCGCACCGGCCACCTCCACCGGCAGATAGAGCGTGGTGCCGGCCGCGAGATCGCGGATGTCGAGATTGCCACCGACGCGCCTTGGCGGTACCACCGAGTGGAGGCCCATTTCAGCCGGCGCGTTGCCGATGGTGCCGGCAAAGGGTTTTAGCGGCACCCGCGCATGCTTGCCGAACAGCGCCGGCTCGAGCGAGGCGGCGTCGTATTTCCAGATGTTCAGCGCCGGCTCCGGAAAATCGTCGGCGAGCAGGCCAAACCCCGGAATGTTCGCCGTCCAGCCGAAGCCGGACGGCTTGAACGCCTCAATTGTGATCTTCAGCGCGTCGCCCGGCTCGGCACCTTCTACATAGATAGGCCCGGTGACGGGGTTCACCTTGGCGAAGTCGAGCAAAGCGACGTCAGCAACGGTGCTGTCGGCCTGAAGCTGGCCACCCGACGAATCCAGGCACTGGAATTCGATGGTCGAACCGGGCGCCACCCGCTCAGTCGGGACAAAGGAATTGTCCCAGCCGAAATGATGATGGCGCCCGTGGATGGTGTAGTCGCAGTTATTGCACATCGGTCACATACACATTGTCGTAGTTGATCGGGATATGGACAGGGTCGACATAGAGATTGTCGGCGCCGCCCATCCGGGGCGATTTCATGGTGAAGCGCTGCTCGTTGAAGACCGGCACCCAGGGCGCGTCTTCCATGATCTTGCCGTAGATCGCGCTCCACATCCTGGCACGTTCGCCTGATTTGGCCGGATCGACGATCGAGTCGGCCTCCGCCGCCTTGGCGTCGAGATCCTTGTTGCAGTACCACGACCAGTTCCAGCCGCCAGGGACCGCGCCGGCGCAGCCGAGGATCGGCCCGTAGAAGTTCGACGGATCGGGGAAATCGGCGATCCAGGCCATGCCGCCGGACCAGATCATCGGCGCGCCGGCCTTGTCGCCGCCGGCGGCGATGACGTTGGCCTGCGCCAGCGACTGGATGCCGGCCTTGATACCGACCGCCGCCAGATCCTGCTGGATCGCCTGGGCGATGCGCGGGTTGGGATCGGTGTTCATGGCGAACAGCTGGGTTTCGAAACCATCGGGATGACCGGCCTCGGCAAGCAAAGCCTTGGCCTTGGCCACGTCATAGGGATAACCCTTGAATTCCTTGTCGTAGCCGGGCATCGACGGCGGCAGCGGCTGGTTGGCCGGCACCGCACGGTTGTTGATCAGCTGGACAATACGGTCCTTGTTGATCGCCATGTTGACCGCTTGCCGCACCTTCACATTGTCGAAGGGCGCCATGGTGGTGTTCATGGTGATGTAGCCGGTGTGCAATTGGCCGCCCTCGACGACGCGGGCCTTCTGCTCGGGATCGGCCATCACCTCCTGGAACTTGGCCGGCGGAATGCCGTCGCCGGGAATGTCGATCTCGCCTTTCTGCAGCCGCAGCAGCGCCACGATCGGCTCCTGGCCGATTTCGAAGCTGACCTTGTCGAGGTACGGCAGGCCCTTGTGCCAGTAATCCGGGTTGCGCTCGAAGACGACGCGCTGGCCGAGCGTCCATTCGGCGAACTTGAAAGCCCCGGTGCCGACCGGATGCTTGCCGAAATCCGCGCCGTATTTCTCGACCTCCTCCTTCGGCACGACATGCGAGAAGTTGATGGCCATGACATGCAGGAAGGTGGCGTCGGGCCGGGTCAGTTCGAACTTGATCGTGTAGGGGTCGACGACGGTGACGCCCGCCAGGCTTTCCGCCTTGCCTGCAGCGACATCCTCATGGCCCTTGATCGACCCGAAGAAGCCGGCGCCCGGGCTCTGCGTCTTCGGATTGGTGACGCGATCGAGCGAATATTTCACGTCGTCGGCAGTCATCTCGCGGCCATTGTGGAACTTCACCCCTTGGCGCAGCTTGAAGGTGAAGGTCTTGCCGTCGGGCGCGATCTCGTAGCTCTCGGCGAGGTCGGGCCGCAGATTGGTGGTGCCCGGCTCGTAGTCCATCAGCCCGTCGAACAGGCTCTTGATCATCGACCAGTTCTGCCAGTCATAGCCGATGGCCGGATCGAGCGTGGCGACGTCGTCCTTGTAGGTGATGGTGATCGCGCCGCCCGGCTTGGCGTTCGGGTCGACGGCATCTTCGGCGCGGGTGCTTGTCATGCCGAGCATCAGCGCGAGCGCCGATACCGCAACGGTGGAGGTCAAGAATTTCTTCATCTCATGTTCCCTTTCTCTGGTTGTTACCGGTCTTTTTTTGGTTTTCATCTGAGCTTGATGCGCGGATCGATAAACGGAGCGACGGTGTCGGCCAGGAGATTGCCGAGCACGATGGCGAAGGCCGAAACCAGGGTGACACCCATGATGATCGGAATGTCGACGCGCTGGATGGCCTGCCAGGCAAGCTGGCCGATGCCGGGCCAGCCGAACACGCTTTCGACCACCACGATGCCGCCCATGAAGATGCCGATGTCGATGCCGATCATGGCGATGACCGGCAGGATGGCGTTGGGCAGTGCATGGCGGAAAATGATGGCGCCGCGCGCAAGGCCCTTGGCGCGGGCGGTCCGCATATAGTCCTGGCGCAGCACGTCGATCATCGACGAGCGCATCATGCGGGCGTACCAGCCGGCGCCGAGGATCCCCATGGTCAGCGAGGGCAGCACCAGATGGCGCCAGGTGCCGTAGCCGCCGATCGGAAACCAGCCGAGCCGCACGGCGAATACATAGAGGAGCAGCAGGCCGACGACGAATTGCGGCGCCGAGACGCCGACGAAGGACGCGACCATCAGCGTCTGGTCGGTGGCGGTGCCGCGCCTGACGGCGGCAACAAGGCCCATCGTCAGTCCGATCGCCAGCTCGCAAAGGATGGCGCCGACCATCAGCAGCAGGCTTGCCGGCAGCCGCGAGACGATGAGTTCCGTGACCTCGGAACGCTGGATGTAGGAGCGTCCGAGATCGCCGCTGAGCAGGCTGGTCAGATAGTGCCAGTACTGGATGAAGAAGGGCTGATCGAGGCCGAGCTGTCGGCGGATGTTCTCGACCGTCTCGGGCGTGGCGCTGCGGCCGGCGATCTGCCGGACGGGATCGGCGGGCAGCAGGTAGAGCAGTGCAAAGGTGATCAATGAGACGCCGAGCAGGATGAGCACGGACTGGATAACGCGGCGGCCGAGATAGGCGATCATGCCCGGCCCCTTTGCGTCGGATCGAGGATGTCGCGCAGCGCATCGCCGATGAGGTTGAAGGCCAGCGCCAGCGCCAGGATCGCCGCACCAGGAAAGAAGACCAGCCAGGGCGCTGCCTGAAAATATGTCTGGTTCTCGAAAATGATGTTGCCCCAGGAGGCGGTCGGCGGCTGCACGCCGATGCCGAGATAGCTGAGCGTTGCTTCGAGCAGCACCGTGGTCGAGATGCCGAGCGTGCCCCAGACGATGATCGTCGGCAGCAGATGCGGCAGGATATGGCGAAACAGGATGCGTGGTGCGCTGGCCCCGATCGTACGCTCGGCGTCGATGAATTCGCGCTCGGCGAGCGAGCTTGTCTCGGTGTAGATGACCCGCGCGGTCTGCACCCAGTTCACCAGAGCGATCACCATGGCAACGATCCACAGGCTCGGCTGGAGCACCGCCGCCAGGCAGATGGCGAGCAGCAGCGCCGGAAAGGCCATCATCAGATCGGTGAAGCGCATCAGCGCGCTGCCGATCCAGCCGCGGAAATAGCCCGCGGTGACGCCGACCAGCGTGCCGATCAGAAGCGCCACGCCGTTGGCGACGATGCCGATGATCAGCGAGGTGCGTGCGCCGAAAAGGATGCGGGTCAGCAGATCGCGGCCGAGCAGATCCGTGCCCAGCCAGAAGCTGGCGTTCGGCGGCAAAGGCGCGCCTTCAAGCGTCAGCCCGTCAAACATCTGCTCGTTCGGATCGTAGCCCGTCAGCCACGGCGCCAGGATGGCGCCAGCCACGACGACGGCAACGATCACCAGGCCGATCAATGCCAGAGGACGCTTGACCAGGCGCCGCCAGACGCCGGCGCGTGGCTTGGCCGGCATGCGCCCGGTTGCCGGAAGATCAGGCGCGATGGGACTGGTCATCGCCGCCTTCTTCTTCCGTCATCGCCACGATCCGGCGCGCGGCCTCCTCGACGCTGATCTGCCAGCTCATCGCCAGCGACCGCAGCTGCGCATAGGCGCGGCCGTCCTCGGCACCTTTCGACAAGGCCTCCACCGCGCGCACGATGGTCTGGCGCTCCGCCACGCGCAGGCGAAGCGACGATATCTCGTTTGCCAAAAGCCTGCGCGCCTCGAAACTCTGCCGCGCGATCAACAGGGCGCTGTAGACGCCGGCATTGCCGACCGGCTTTAGCAACTGGGCGTCGGCCTTGTGCGACAACGCCCACTCGATGCGGCCCGGCGCTTCGGAGCCGATCAGCGCGACCAGCGGCATCGGCGCCTCACCCGGCGCCCATGGGAATTGTTCGTCGAAGCCGAGATCGGCATCGAAGAAGACGAAGTCCGCTACGAGCGCCTCGGCCGGCAGTTCCGGCCAGCAGCCGACCGTCTCGAGGCCGATGGCTGACAATTGCCGCGTTATCGCCTGCACCGTCGGATGCGGACGATGCAGGACAAAGGCCCTGGCCCCGCCGAGATTCGGGATGCGCGGGACCCTGCTCACGAGACCACCCTCAGGCGTGGGCGGCCGAACGTCTCGGTCCGGTCATAGCGGGACAGATAGGGATCGGGCGCGACACCATTGGTCAGCGTGACGGTCTTGAACGCGGTGCCCTCGATGCGCCCGATCTGCACCGGCAAGGTGGCGTGCTGGGTTTGCGGATCGATGGAGATGTCGCCGAGCGGGGTTCGAAACGAGGTTCCGGCAAAGGCCTGGGAAAGGTCGGGCCATTGTGCGCCGGGATTGCGGGCGAGGATTTCGGCAAGCGTCCGCACCGAGGCATAGGCCGCCGCCTCGAAGGACGAGGCAGGCATGACGGAGGGCGCCGAACCGCCCTGGCGATCCGCTGCCGAGATGTCGTGAAAGTACGGCCCGACGGAAAGGTGGCCATTGCCCGCCTCGTTGAGCGCCGGCAACTCGCATTCGGTGAGATTGCAGGACAGGATCGGACAGCGCTCCGGCCTGAAATGCGGGTCGCGTTCGGCGAGCTCGGCATAGGCAGTGATAAAGGCGTAGGACGACGAGCCGATCAGGTTGTTCAGGACGAAATCCGGCCGGGTCGCATGGATCTCGGCGATCAGCCTGGAGACATCGGCCTCGCCGAGCGGCAGATAACGTTCGCCCAAAACCTTGCCGCCGGCGTCGGCGATCAGGTCGCGGGCGACACGGTTGGTCTCCCAGCCCCAGATGTAGTTCGAGCCGAGCAGGAAACCGTTGGCGCCGAAGCGCGGCACGATATGGGCCAGCAGCGGAACGAGATGCTGGTTTGGGCAAGCGTGCATGTAGACGATATGCTCGTTTGCTTCGAAACCCTCATAGGGACAGGCATACCAAAGCGTGCCGCCGGCGCGCTCGAGGATCGGAATGACCTCCTTGCGGCTCCACGACGTGATGCAGCCAATGATGTGACGCGCACCGCTGTTGGCGAGAATGTCGGCGCAGCCCGTCGCGTAGCCATCGATGTTGCCTTGCGGGTCGCGCTCGACCGGAACGAATTCGATCGGGATGGCGGGATCGGCATTGATGTCGGCGATTGCCGTCATCGCACCGGAACGGCAGGATTCGGACAGCAGGCGGTAGTTGCCCGACCGCGAGTAAAGGATGCCGATTTCGATACGCCGTCCCAAGCAAATCCCCAAAATAACAATGCCCCGCAGCCGCCGCCGCGGAAGGCGAGGCATACGAGGCATTTTTGCCGCCCGGCGGTCGGAGCCGGTATTTTCTCCAATAGCGTATTCGGTACGGCGGGTCAGTCAAGCGGGAAAGTGAGGGCCGGCCCGACGATGCTGCTGTAGAAGGGGGAGCGCCGTTCGGGCATACTTCACCAATTGTCGACGTCGGCGCTCGGTGCGCCTCCGCCTACTCGCCGTAGACGTCGAAGGCAAAATACTTGTCGTTGATTTCCTTGTATTTGCCGTTGGCGCGCAGCGCGTCGATCGCCGCGTCGAGTTTTTGGGCCAGCGCCTTATTGCCCTTCTGCAGCGCGATGCCGACGCCTGGGCCGTGGATGGCCGGGTCTGGGGCCAAGGTGCCGAGCAGTTTGCAGCAGACGCCCTCGGGCTTCTCCAGCCATTCGGTCAGCAGGATAGAGCCGTCCATCACTGCGTCGAGGCGACCATTGACCATGTCGGTGCGGGCGTCGTCGCCGGTCGGATAGGGTCTTATGGTCGAGCCTGCGTATTTCTGCTCGGCGAAATTCTGGTGAATCGTGGCGCTCTGCACGCCAAGCGCCTTGCCTTTCAGGTCCTCGGGCGAGGTGCCGGTGACGGTCGAATCCTTCGGCACGGCGATGGCCGGCGGCGTCTGGTAGTATTTGTGGGTGAAGTCGACCTTCTCGGCGCGTTCCGGCGTGATGGTGATGTTGATGATGGCGTCGAACTTGCCGGCCTGCAGCGCCGGGATCGAGCCGTCGAAATCCTGCACGACGAACTCGCACTCGGTCTTCATCTCGGCGCACAGCGCCTTGCCGAGATCGATGTCGAAGCCGCCCAGCGTGCCGTCGGCATTGGCATAGTTGAAAGGCGGGTAGGCGCCCTCGGTGCCAAGCCTGAGTTTCTTGTCCTGGGCGGAGGCAGCGCCGGTGGCGAGCGCCAGGGCGACGGACGCGGCAGCCAAGAAACGACCGAAAAGGCGCATAATCCAGATCTCCGTTGATGGGCCTGAGTCACGGGGTTTTGTGGGCGCGGCGAAGACGGAAACGATATGCGCTGCGGCGATCACGGCGCGGCAAGGCCGATTGAAGGCTTCGGCGGTCAGCCGGCTGCTCGTGCCCGCTCGGTGGCGGCTCGGTCGATTGCCGACCCGTCCGCGGAAAGGGTGACGCCAAATTTCGCGCTGGCCTGTTCGGGCGTGTAATAGCCCAGGGCGACATCCCGCAGCACCAGTTCCGGATCGCGCTTCAGGGGATCGCCATAGCCGCCGCCGCCCGGCGTGCCGACGCGCACGCGATCGCCGGCCTTCAGCGCGATGTCCTGCTCCTTGGAGAGATGCGGCGGCACATGCTGCTGGCCGTCGCGAAAAACGGTCACCGTGTTGACCGCGCCGTCCTTGCCGCCGAGCGCGCCCTGCGGGCCAAAACGGCCATGGTCCATGACGAAGGAGGCGCGGGCGTCGCCGCGCAGGATCTCGACCTCATAGGCGAGGCCGAAACCGCCGCGATGCCTGCCGGCGCCGCCCGAGCCTTCGCGCAGGGCATAGTGGCGATAGAGCACCGGAAACGCCTGCTCCATAATCTCGACCGGCGGCGATTTGGAAATGCCGATGGTCGAGCAGCCATTGCTCAGGCCGTCATGACCGGCATTGCCGCCATAGCCGCCGCCGGAGATCTGGTACATGACGTAGTCGCGGCCGCGCGCCGGATCATTGCCGCCAAGTGCGAAATTGCCGCTGGACCCGGCCGGAGCCGCCGTCACCTTGTGTGGCAGCGCCTGCACCATCGCCGCGAACACCGCCTCGGCGATGCGCTGCGAGACCTCGGCGGCGCAGCCCGAGACCGGGCGCGGATATCTGGCGTCGAGGAAAGTGCCTTCCGGCCGCTTGACGATCAGTGGCTCGAAGGCGCCGGCGCTGATCGGCACGTCGGGGAAAATGTGGCGCATGGCGAGATAGACCGACGACAAGGTCGTCGCCAGCACGCTGTTCATCGGCCCGGCGCAAGGCTTTGACGAGCCGGAAAAATCGAAGCTGAGCGTGTCGCCTTGTTTCTCCACCGCCAGCGCAATCGTCAGCGGCTCGTTCACCACCCCGTCGGAATCGACGAAAGCCTGCGAGCGATAGATGCCGTCGGGAATGCCTGATATGTTGGCGCGCATCTGTTCGGCGGCGCGGCGGCGCAGTTCGGCGATCGCCTCGACGACTGTTTCATCTCCGTAACGATCCAGGATTCCATTGAGACGGTCCTGGCCGATCAGCAGTGCCGCCGCCTGCGCACGGATGTCGCCGATGCGCTGGTCGGCAACCCGGATGTTCGAGCAGATGATGGCGTAGATCTCGCGGTCGAGCACGCCCTGCTTGAACAGTTTCACCGGCGGCAGCCGCAGGCCTTCCTGTTCGACCGCCGTTGCCGAGGCGGAAAAACCGCCCGGCACCGAGCCGCCTATATCGGGCCAGTGGCCGGTGTTCGACAGCCAGCAGAAAATTTTTCCGTCCCTGTAGACCGGCATGGCGAAGCGCACATCCATCAGATGGGTGCCGCCGAGATAGGGGTCGTTGACGATGTAGATGTCGCCAGGTTCGGGCGGCAGGCAGCGTCCGTCGGCGATCATTTCGATCACCGTTTTGGTCGAATACTGCATGACGCCGACGAATACCGGCAGGCCCTGGCTGCCTTGTGCGATCAGCGATCCATCTACGGCCGAATAGATGCCGTCGGAGCGATCATTGGCCTCGGCGATAACGGGCGAAAACGCAGCGCGCGAAAAGGTCAGGTCCATCTCGTCGCAGACCTGCTGCAGCGCCGCCTGGATGACCGAAAGCGTAATGGCGTCGAGCTTTTCCATCTCAGGCCTCAATGCCGATGTCGATGATGATGTTGCCGTCGGCGTCCGAGCGCGCGCGGTCGCCGGGCTCGAGCACGGTGGTGGCGTCCATCTGTTCGAGGATCGCCGGCCCTTCGATGACGGCGTCGAGCGGCAGCTTTTCCCTGCTATAGACCGGCGTGTCGTGCCAGCGCCCGCCATACCAGACCGGCCGAATTTCGCGGCGCGCCTCATCGAGCGTTCTGGCGCGGCCAGCCGGGTCGATCAGCCGCGACAGATCGATCGCCGGCCGCACGCCGGTCACCGAAGTGTTGAGGTTGGCCAGATTGGCGCGGATTTCCGGCAGCTCGACCTTGAAGCGGGCGAAATAGGCTTTTTCGAACAGTTGCTGCAGGACGGCGCGCGTCACCGAAGACGACGGCAGCGGCACGTTGATGATGTGGGTCTGGCCGACGAACTGCATGTCGGCGGAATGGGTGACGCGGATCGTCTCCGGCTTTATCGCCTCCTTGCCGATCAGCTCTTCACCTTCGTTTCGGTGCCGTTCCAATATCGCGTGAAGCTGGGCTTCGTCGAGGCTGGCCACCGGCTGGTTGACGGTGTTGACGAAATCGTGCCTGAGATCGGCGACGACGCAGCCGAGCGCATTGGTGATGCCCGGCCGCGCCGGCACCAGCACTTTGGGCAGGCCGAGCTCGCGCGCCAGTGCTGTCGCATGCAGCGGCCCGGCGCCGCCAAAAGCGAACAGCGCGAAATCGCGCGGGTCGTGGCCGCGCGACACCGAAACCATGCGGATGGCGCCGGCCATCTTGATGTTGCCGAGCCGCAGCACCGCGCCCGCCGCCTCGACGCCGGACAGGCCGGTGGGGCGGCCGATCCTGTCTTCAAAAATGCCGGTGACGTGCTCTGATGTGACCGGATTTTCGACGGCAAGCAGCTTTTTCGGCGCCAGCCGGCCGAGCACCAGATTGGCATCGGTGATGGTCGGTTCAACGCCGCCGCGCCCGTAGCAGATCGGGCCGGGATTGGCGCCGGCGCTTTCCGGGCCGATCTGGATCAGGCCGGCCGCATCGACGCGAGCGATCGAGCCGCCGCCGGCGCCGACCGTGTGCACCGCCACCATCGGCACGTGGATCGGCATTGCATATTCGATCTCGATTTCGTTCGACACCGCCGGTTCGGCATTGCGGATCAGCGCCACGTCGGTCGAGGTGCCGCCCATGTCGTAGGTGACCAGGTTTTCGAAGCCGGCGCGTTTTCCCGTATAGGCGGCGGCGATGACGCCGGAGGCCGGGCCGGACATCACGGTCTTGGCCGATTCACGGGTGACAAAGCGGGCCGAGATCATGCCGCCATTGCCGTTCATGATCAGGAAGTCGCGGGCGTAGCCTTTCGACCCCAATTCCTTGCGCAGCCGCTCGACATAGCGTTCGAGGATCGGCTGCACCGAGGCGTTGACCGAGGCGGTGACGCCCCGCTCGAATTCGCGCGCTTCCGACAGCAGCGCATGGCCTGTCGTGATGTAGCTGTTCGGCCAAAGCGCGGCGGCGATCGCGGCGGCGCGCCGCTCATGCGCCGGATTGGCGTAGGAATGCAGGAAATGGACGACGAGGGATTCGCAGCCGGCCGCGATCAATTGTGAAACCGCCGCGCGCATCTCGGCTTCGTCGAGCGGAATGCGCACCGCGCCCGAGGCTTCGACGCGCTCCGACACTTCGAGCCGCAGGTTGCGCGGAATGATCGGGACGAAGCTGCCGGTCATGCCATAGGGCTGCGGCCGCGTCCGCCGGCCAAGCTCGATGACGTCGCGAAAGCCGCGCGTGGTGATCATGCCGGTTCTGGCCAGCCGGCGTTCGAGGACTGCGTTGGTGGTGGTGGTCGTGCCGTGCACGATGAGGTCGATGCCGCGGATGGGAAAACCGGTGGCGTCGAGCGCGGAAACGACGCCGAAGGCCTGGTTGTCGATGGTGGTCGGGGTCTTGGCGATATGCACCTTGCCACCGTGACGGCCGTCGATCAGAAGCAGGTCGGTAAAGGTTCCGCCGACATCGATGCCGGCGACGACGCTGCCCGAGGAATCCAGCGTCTGCGCCGAAAAATTCTCTTCCATTGTCGAAACCCGAAATGTCAGGACTACAGATATGTCTCAGTTTGGAAAGGTGTTTCAGCCTGGCGTCTTGACGCAAATATCATTTGTATACTAATAAATTCCGGACACAAGAGCTTACCGCTTGGCAGTGTGCAAACGGCACGCCGGAACCTGATCGGTTCGGGCGCGCAGGAGAAAGTTTGGCGTCAGCGCCCTCGGGTTGGCCAGAAGGTTAGGCCAGAAGGTTAGGTTTGATGAACACCACATCCGCGCTCAACACCGCCGGCGCCCGGCCGCTGCAGTTCCCGATTCCGGCCAATGTCTATGCCGAAACCGTCGTCTCGGTGAAGCACTATACCGACCGGCTGTTTTCGTTCCGCATCACCCGGCCGCAGTCGCTGCGCTTCCGCTCCGGCGAGTTCGTCATGATCGGCCTGCCCAATGCCGAAAAGCCGGTGTTCCGCGCCTATTCGATCGCCAGCCCCGCCTGGGACGACGAGCTGGAATTTTTTTCGATCAAGGTGCCGGACGGCCCGCTGACGTCTGAGCTGCAAAAAATCGAGATCGGCGACACCGTCATCATGCGGCAAAAATCGACCGGCACGCTGGTGGTCGACGCGTTGACCCCGGCCAAGCGCCTGTTCATGATCTCGACCGGCACCGGCATCGCGCCCTTCGCCAGCCTGCTGCGCGACCCCGACACTTTTGAGAAATTCGAGCAGGTCGTGCTGACCCACACCTGCCGCGACAATGCCGAACTGACCTACGGCCAGGAGCTGGTTGCAGAGCTGGAGAACGACCCGCTGATCGGCGAGCTGACCGGCGGCCGCGTCACGCTCTACAATTCGACGACGCGCGAAACCTCCGAGCGCATGGGCCGCATCACCGCGCTGATCGGCTCGGGACAATTCTACGCCGATCTCGGCATCGACAAGCTCGATCCGGAGACCGACCGCATCATGATCTGCGGCTCGATGCACATGCTCAGGGATGTCAAGGAACTGGCCGAAAGCCTTGGCTTCGAGGAAGGCTCGCTGCACCATCCGGCGAGCTTCGTCGTCGAGCGGGCGTTTGTCGGATAGGTTCTTTCCTTCTCCCCTTGTGGGAGAAGGTGGATTGGCGCGCAGCGCCAAGACGGTTGAGGGGTGCTGGACGGAGTGCGGCGGTGCCAAGCTGGAACACCCCTCATCCGGCCGCTTCGCGGCCACCTTCTCCCACAAGGGGAGAAGGGAGAGCGCCGCAGCGCTGTTCGGCTGATGTCACAGCAGGCTTTTTCCGTTATGACCGCCTGAAGGACTCGTGAAGCGCTGCTTCACGGGCTATCTTCGGCACAAGTCGTCGAACGAAAGGGCAGGAGATGAGCAGCACCAGCCGCGAAGCCGAGCTTAGTGCCGACAGATTGGGACCTTCGAAGATCATGCCGCTGCCGGCGCGCGCCGCCGCCAATGCGCCGGCGCCGCAAGCGCACGGCATTGCCCGCAACCCCGGCATGAAGCTCGATCTCGGCTTCATGGAATCGATGCGCAGCGTCAACCGCTCGGCGCTGGAACGGCGTGTCGCCAGCCTGACCAAGCGGCGCTCGATCAAGGCGGACAACCAGGCAGCCTGGCTGCTGCGTGCCGTCGCCTGCATGGACCTGACGACGCTGAACTCGAACGACACCGACGAGCGCGTGCGCCGGCTCTGCGCCAAGGCGATCAATCCGTTCCGCCGCGACATCGTCGAAGGCCTCGGCATTGCGGGTGAAAAGATCCGCCCGGCGGCGGTCTGCGTCTATCATCCCTTCGTCGCCACCGCCGTCGATGCGCTGCGCGGCAGCGGCATCCATGTCGCCGCCGTTTCCACCGCGTTCCCGCACGGCCTCACGCCGCTGTCGACGCGGCTGCAGGAGATCGAAGCGTCGGTCAGCGACGGCGCCGACGAGATCGACGTCGTCATTCCGCGCGGCCTGGTCTTTGCCGCGAAATGGCAGGAACTCTACAACGAAATCGTCTCGATGCGCGCCGCCTGCGGCGAGGCGCATCTGAAGGTCATTCTCGGCACCGGCGACCTCGCCACGCTGCGCAACGTCATGCTGGCGTCGATGGTGGCGATGATGGCCGGCGCCGATTTCATAAAGACGTCGACCGGCAAGGAAAGCGTCAACGCGACGCTGCCGGTCGGCCTTGCCATGGTGCGCGCCATCCGCGCCTATTTCGAGGAGACCGGCTATCTCATCGGCTTCAAGCCGGCCGGCGGCATTTCAACGGCAAAAGCGTCGCTAGACTGGCTGGTGCTGATGAAGGAAGAGCTTGGCCGGCGATGGCTGGAGCCAGACCTGTTCCGCTTCGGCGCGTCCAGCCTTCTGACCGACATCGAGCGCCAGCTCGAACACCATCTGACCGGTCACTATTCGGCCAATCATCGCCACGCAATGGCGTGACTATCTGGAGCGCTCCATGAACATTCTCGAACGCTATCATGCCATGGACTACGGCCCGGCGCCGGAGGCCCGCAACGAGGCCGATGCCTGGCTTGCCGCGCGTGATTTTTCCAAAGCGCTGTTCATCGGCGGCGAGTGGAAGGCGGCCGCCAGCGGCAAGACTTTTGATACCAGCGACCCGTCTTCGGGAAAATTGCTGGCCAAGGTGTCGGATGCCGGAGCTGCCGATATCGATGCGGCGGTTTCGGCCGCGACAAAAGCGCTGCCGAAATGGGCCGCAGCCACCGGCTACCAACGCGCCAAAGTGCTCTATGCCATCGGCCGCGCCATGCAGCGCCACCAGCGGCTGTTTGCGGTGCTGGAATCGATCGACAACGGCAAGCCGATCCGCGAAAGCCGCGACATCGATGTGCCGCTGGCCATCCGCCATTTCATCCACCATGCCGGCTGGGCGCAGGCGCTGGACAGGGATTTTCCGGATCAGAAGGGCGTCGGCGTCGTCGGCCAGATCATCCCGTGGAACTTTCCGCTGTTGATGCTGGCCTGGAAGATCGCGCCGGCACTGGCCGCCGGCTGCACGGTGGTGCTGAAGCCGGCCGAGTTCACGCCGCTTACCGCCATCCTGTTCGCCGAGATTTGTGAGCGCGCCGGCGTGCCGAAGGGCGTCGTCAACATCGTCCAGGGCGGGCCGGAGGCAGGCGCGGCAATCGTCAATCATCCCGGCGTCCAGAAGATCGCCTTCACCGGCTCGTCCGAGGTCGGCAAGATCATCCGCAAAGCCACTGCCGGGTCGGGGAAAAAACTATCGCTGGAACTTGGCGGCAAATCGGCCTTCGTCGTCTTCGAGGATGCCGACCTCGACAGCGCCGTCGAGGGACTGGTCGACGGCATCTGGTTCAACCAGGGCCAGGTCTGCTGTGCCGGCTCGCGCCTTTTGGTGCAGGAAGGCATCACTGAAGCCTTCATCGCCAAGGTCAAGACGCGGATGAGCCGGCTGCGCGTCGGCAGCCCGCTCGACAAGAACACCGATATCGGCCCGCTGGTCGACCTGACCCAGCTCGATCGCGTCAAGGGCCTGGTCGCCGAAGGCGCCAAGCAGGGCGCCGTCTGCTGGCAGCCGGACGTGGCGCTGCCGTCCTCCGGCTATTACCATTTGCCGACGCTGGCGACAGGCGTTTCGCCGGCCAACATCCTGGCGCAGGAAGAAGTATTCGGGCCGGTGCTGGCGACCATGACCTTCCGCAACACCGAGGAAGCGATCGAGCTGGCCAACAACACGCGCTACGGGCTGGCCGCCTCGGTGTGGAGCGACAACGTCAACCTTGCGCTGCACGTCGCGCCGCAATTGAAGGCCGGCGTCGTCTGGGTCAACGGCACCAACATGTTCGATGCCGCCTGCGGCTTTGGCGGTTATCGCGAGAGCGGCTTTGGCCGCGAAGGCGGGCGCGAGGGCATGCTCGAATATTTTTCGGCAAAGCTGCCGCTCGGCCCGGTCGTCAAGCCGGCAGCGGCTACGGCCCAATTGGTCGAGCGGTCGGAAAGCGACGCCATAGACCGCACGGCAAAGCTGTTCATCGGCGGCAAGCAGGTCAGGCCGGACGGCAATTATTCGTTTGCCGTCGCCACCGCCAAGGGCAAGCTTGCCGGTGAGGTCGGGCTTGGCAGCCGCAAGGATGTTCGCGATGCCGTCGCGGCTGCACGTGCCTGCAAGGCCTGGCCGGAGGCGACCGCCTACAACCGCAGCCAGGTGCTGTATTATCTGGCCGAGAACCTGTCCGGCCGTGTCGATGAATTTGGCGCGCGCCTCACGGAGCTTACCGGCGCCACCGCCAAGGCGGCTCGCGACGAGGTCGACCAATCGATCGAGCGGCTGTTCCTCTATGCCGGCCTGGCCGACAAGTTCGAGGGCCGCGTCCACCAGCCGCCGGCCCGCGCCGTCACTTTGGCGCTGCATGAGCCGGTCGGCGTCGTCGGCATGGTGGCGCCCGACAATGCGCCGCTGCTCGGCCTGATCTCGCTGGTGGCGCCGGCGCTGGCCATGGGCAACACCGTCGTGGCGGTGCCGTCGGAAAAATATCCGCTGCTGGCCACCGATCTCTACCAGGTCATCGAATATTCCGACGTTCCGGCCGGCGCCATCAACATCGTCACCGGCCGCAGCGCCGAGCTCGCCGGCGTGCTGGCCAGGCATGACGATGTCGACGGGCTCTGGCTGTTCGCCGATGCCGAGACCTGCGCCAGGGCCGAAGCCGACTCCGTCGGCAATCTCAAGCGCGTCTGGACCGGCAACGGCCGCAGCCTCGACTGGGCGTCGGCCGAGGCCGCCGGCGATGCCTTGCTGCGCCGCGCCGTCGAGGTCAAGAACGTCTGGGTGCCCTACGGCGACTGAGCGTGCATCGATTGCAATTGTCGACGTCGGCGCCGCCCCTCATTGCCCTGCGGGGCATTTCTCCCCGTATAGTGACGGGGACAAAGACGCTGCGTCGGCGCCGGGCTTGACGGGCTAAAAGATGTTCTTTACCGAGAAAAAACATTTGCCGCCCCTAGGCGAATAGCACCCGGGCGGCGACAGAGGGAGAAAAAAGCATGGCGGATCTGGCAGGCAAGATCGTTGTCGTCACGGCGGCGGCGCAAGGCATCGGCCGGGCGAGCGCGCTGGCTTTCGCCAGGGCAGGCGCTGTCGTCCACGCCACCGACATCAACGAGGTGCTGCTCGCCGAACTCGGCAAGACGGCAGATATCAAAACGCGCAAGCTCGACGTGCTGAACGACGAGGCGGTCGAGAACGCCTTCGCCGAGATCGGCGCTGTCGACGTGCTGTTCAACTGCGCCGGCTTCGTCCACTCCGGCTCGATCCTCGAGATGAGGGACGCCGATCTCGACTTTGCCTATGATCTCAACGTTCGCGCGATGATCCGCACCATCCGCGCCGTGCTGCCCGGCATGCTGGAGCGCGGCGACGGCTCGATCATCAACATGGCGTCGCTGGCCGGCTCGACCAAGGGCGTGCCCAACCGCTTCGTCTATGGGCTTACCAAGGCGGCCGTCATCGGCCTGACCAAATCGGTCGCCGCCGACTACGTCGGCAAGGGCATACGCTGCAACGCCATCTGCCCGGGCACGGTCGAAAGCCCGTCGCTGGAGGACCGCATGCATGCGCAGGGCGACTACGAGGCTGCCCGCGCCGCCTTCATCGCCCGCCAGCCAATGGGCCGCCTTGGCACGCCAGAGGAAATCGCCGATCTCGCCGTCTATCTGGCTGGAGCCACCTATACGTCGGGGCAGGCTTATAATATCGACGGTGGCTGGTCGATCTAAGAGGCCATTTGAAAACTCTGAGTTTGCAAACGGCCTCTGCGCCGCAATCAGGAGAAAAAGAATGAAACTGCTGCGCTATGGCGAAGCGGGGAGCGAACGCCCCGGCCTGCTCGATGCGGATGGAACGATCCGCGACCTTTCCGCCCATGTCACCGACATTGCCGGCAAGGCGCTCGACCCGGCATCGCTCGAAACATTGTCGAAGCTCGATCCGAAATCGCTGCCGGCGGTCTCCGGCAATCCCCGCATCGGCGCCTGCGTCGCCGGCACCGGCAAATTCATCTGCATCGGCCTGAACTATTCCGACCATGCCGCCGAGACCGGCGCCACCGTGCCGCCGGAGCCGATCATCTTCATGAAGGCAAGCTCGGCCATCGTCGGGCCTGACGACGACGTGCTGATCCCGCGCGGCTCGGTCAAGACCGACTGGGAAGTCGAGCTTGGCGTGGTCATCGGCAAAACCGCGAAATACGTCACCGAGGCCGAGGCGCTGAATTATGTCGCCGGCTACTGCGTCGCGCATGACGTGTCCGAGCGCGCCTTCCAGGCCGAGCGCCAGGGCCAGTGGACCAAGGGCAAGTCCTGCGACACCTTTGGGCCGATCGGCCCGTGGCTGGTGACCAAGGACGAGATCCAGGACCCGCAGAACATCCCGATGTGGCTGAAGGTCAACGGCAAGACGATGCAGAACGGCTCGACCAGGACCATGGTCTATGGCGTCGCCTACCTGGTTTCCTATCTCAGCCAGTTCATGTCGCTGCATCCGGGCGACATCATCTCGACCGGCACGCCGCCAGGCGTCGGGCTGGGCATGAAGCCGCCGGTGTTCCTGAAGCCCGGCGACGTCGTCGAGCTCGGCATCGAAGGGCTGGGCATGCAGAAGCAGACGTTCAAGGCGGACGAGTAGCGGCGCTCTGCCTTCTCCCCTTGTGGGAGAAGGAGAAAGGGGCGCGCTAGTTCAGCACCTTGCCATCCGCTCCAAACCGATAAGTCTTCGCCGGATCCGGCGTCGCGTAGAGCGTGGCGCCCGGTTCGGCGTTGTAGACGCCAAAAATGCGCACGGTGATCAGCCCGGCCTTTTCGCAGTCGAGATAGAGGTTGGTGTCGGCGCCGAGGTGCTCGGCATGGACGACGGTGCCTTTCCAGGCGCCGGATTTCGCATCGACGGTCAGGTGCTCGGGACGGACGCCGATGGTCTTGGCCGTCTCGCCAAGCCTGGCGCCGTCGACGAAATTCATCTTCGGCGAGCCGATGAAGCCGGCGACAAACTCATTCGCCGGCGCATTGTAGAGCTCCATCGGTCCGCCGATCTGCTCGATCTTGCCCGCATTGAGCACGACGATCTTGTCGGCCAGCGTCATCGCCTCGACCTGGTCGTGGGTGACATAGATCATCGTCGCCTTCAGCCGGCGATGCAGCTGCGCGATCTCCAGCCTAGTGTTGACGCGCAGTGCGGCATCGAGGTTGGACAAAGGCTCGTCGAACAGGAAAAGCTTGGGCTCACGCACCACGGCGCGGCCGATGGCGACGCGCTGGCGCTGGCCGCCGGACAGCTCGGCCGGACGCCTGGCGAGATAGGGCTCCAGCGACAGCATCGACGAGGCGATGCCGATGCGGCGGTCGATCTCGGCCGCCGGCGTGCCTGCCTGCTTGAGGCCGAGGCCCATATTGTTCTTCACCGTCAGATGCGGGTAGAGCGCATAGGTCTGGAACACCATGGCGATGCCGCGTTTGGCCGGTGGGGTTGCGGAGACGTCCGCGCCATCGATGACAACCCGCCCCGAGGTCGAATCCTCCAGCCCGGCGATGACCCTGAGCAGCGTCGATTTTCCGCAACCGGAAGGGCCGACGAAGACGACGAATTCGCCATCGGTCACTTCGAGGTTGATGCCCTTCAGCACCTCGACCGGCCCAAACGCCTTCTTCACATTCTCGATGTTCAGCGAGCCCACGGCGTTCCTCCGGATTGGAATATGGGCGCGCCGTAGAGCGCTATCCCTGACGAAAATTCCCGTCTCAAAGTCGCACCGCCTTCCCGCTGCGGACGCTTTCGTCGGCGGCAAGGCAGACGGCGAGCGACTTCACCGCGTCGTCCATGTGGCGGGAGAGGTCGAGATCCTCGCGGATCGCCTTGAGCAGAAAAGCCTGTTCGCGGTCGCAGAGATCCTGATGGCCGGGCTCGCCTTCCATCGACAGCAGCTCATCCGGCTTGGCGAATTTTCCGTCCGCGCCGGTCGCCGCGCTGTGCAGGCGGATGGTCGAGGTCCTGGTGTGGGTGTCGATGTCGTCGGATCTGACGCCCTCCTTCATGACGATCGACACGCAGCCATGGGGCGAGATCACGTCCTTCACGAAGAAGGCGGTTTCCGAGATCATCGGCCCCCAGCCGGCCTCGTACCAGCCGACCGAACCGTCGTCGAACAGCACCTGCAGGTGCCCGTAATTGTACATTTTTGGCGCAACCTCGTCGCTCAGCCGCAGCCCCATGCCGCGCACCTCGACCGGCCTGGCGTCGGTGATCTGCAGCATCACGTCGAGATAGTGCACGCCGCAATCGACGATCGGCGACGTCGTCTGCATCAACTGCTTGTGCGTCTGCCAGCTATGGCCGGAGGATTGCTGGTTGAGGTTCATGCGGAACACGTAAGGACCGCCGAGCTTGCGCGCCTCGGCGATCAGCCTGATCCAGGACGGGTGATGGCGCAGGATGTAGCCGATCACCAGTTTTCTGCCATTGGCCTTGGCTGCCGCAACGACGCGTTTGGCATCGGCCACCGTCGTCGCCAGCGGCTTTTCGACAAAGACATGGCAGCCGGCCTCGAACGCCTTGACCGCATAGTCGGCATGGCTGTCGGAATAGGTGGCGATGCAGGCGATATCGGGCCTTTCGTCGCGCAGCGCCTCGTCGAAGGAGCGCCTGATGCCATAGAAGGAAAGCCCGGCCGGCAGCGGCACGTCCGAACGGTTGACCAGCGCCGCAATCTGGAACCCCGGGTTGGTGTGATAGGCCAGCGCATGGCTGCGGCCCATGTTGCCGAGGCCGGCGACGACGACGCGAAGGGGTTTTTCTGAGCTCACTTGACCGCTCCCGAGGTGATGCCGCGGATCAGCTGCCGCGAGAAGATGACGTAGAGGATCAGCACCGGCATGATCGCCAGCGACAGTGCGGCCAGGATCGCGTTCCAGTTGGTGACGAACTGGCCGAGGAACAGCTGCGCGCCGAGCGTCACAGTCTTGGTTTCCTCCGACGGCGCTAGGATCAGCGGAAACCACAGATCGTTCCAGATCGGGATCATGGTGAAGACGGCGACAGTCGCCATCGACGGCCGCACCAACGGCAGCACCAGCCGGAAGAAGATGGTGTATTCGGACAGGCCGTCGATGCGTCCGGCATTCTTCAGATCGTCGGAGACCTGCTTCATGAATTCCGACAGGATGAAGACGGCGAGCGGCAGGCCTTGCGCCGTATAAACCAGGATCAGCGCCGTCAGCGTGTTGACCAGCCCGCTCGCCACCATCAATTGCAGGATGGCGACGGTGCCGAGGCGGATCGGGATCATGATGCCGAGGGCGAGATAAAGCCCCATCAGCGAATTGCCACGAAAACGGTATTCCGACAGCGCAAAGGCGGCCATCGCGCCAAACAGCAGCACGAAGAACAGCGAGGCGACGGTGACGACAAGGCTGTTCTGGAAATAGTGGATGAAATCGCCCTGGCCGATGACGGTGGTGTAGCCGATCAGGTCGAAGGTTTTCGGGGTCGGCGGCGTCAACGGCGCGCCGAAGATGCCGGCGCGGGATTTAAACGAATTCATGATGACGATGATCACCGGAAACAGCGCGATCACCGTATAGGTCAACAGCACCGCATGGGCGCCGATGGTGCGGGGCAGCGAGTGGGTTGCCGTGCTCATCTTACGCCTCAGAACTGATAGCGACGCAGGCGCGTCTGGACGAGGAACAGGTAGACGCAGACGCCGCCAAGGATGATCAGGAACATCATCGTGGCGATCGCCGCGCCCATGTTGGGATCGCCGACCTGCAGCTGGAAACCGAAGAAGGCCCGGTAGAGGAAGGTGCCGAGGATATCGGTCGAATAATTCGGGCCGGCCAGCGCGCCTTGCGCGGTGTAGATCAGGTCGAAGGCGTTGAAATTGCCGACGAAGGTGAGGATCGAGATGATGCCGATCGACGGCAGGATCAGCGGCAGCTTGATCTTCCAGAACTGCGACATGCCGGTGATGCCGTCGCATTCGGCGGCTTCGATCACCTCCTCTGGGATCGACAGCAACGCCGCATAGATCAGCATCATCGGGATGCCGACGAACTGCCACACCGAGATCAGGCTGAGCGTGGTCAGCGCATATTCTTCTTTGCCGAGCCACGGCGTGAACAGGCTTTTGAGGCCGACAAGATCCATCAGGTTCGGCGCCACGCCCCACAGCGGCGACAGGATCAGCTTCCAGGCGAAGCCGACGATGACGAAGGACAGGATCGTCGGCACGAAGATCGCCGTGCGGTAGAAGGCGGAGAATCTCAGCCGCGGGCTGGACAGCAGTGCGGCCAAAAGCACCCCGATCGGATTCTGCACGATCATATGGATGATGAAGAACCAGACATTGTTCCGGAGAGCGTTCCAGAAGCCCACGGACCAGTTAGGATCGCCGAACAGCGTGCGGAAGTTTGCCAGCCCCACGAAGATTTGGGACTGGTCTATGTTGCGGAACAGCGAGAGCCGTAGCGTGCCGGCCAGCGGCAGGATCATGATCGCGGAATAGACCAGCACCGCCGGCGCCAGGAAGACGACGATATGCCAGCGGAACGGTCGTTTCGGTGCTGCGGCCATGCGTTCGGTCCCCGCCGATCAGGTTCTTGCGATGCTTTCGACGGCAGCGCTGCCCCTCACCCTTACCCTCTCCCCGTGAAAGACAGGGAGAGGGGGGCGTCAGCGCCGGAGCTTCTCCCTTCTCCCCGTCACTATACGGGGAGAAGGTGCCGGCAGGCGGATGAGGGGCGGCGCCGTCGGTTGCAGTCGATGCTATCGAAAAAAGCAGAGCCGTCCACTTGCGACGGCCTTGCTTCTATCTGCGCTCTTACTTCGCCGGCTTATACCAGCTGTCGAGGCCGTCCTGCAGCTTCTTGGCGGCAGCTTCCGGCGTATCGGTGCCATTGATGACGTTAGCCGATTCAACCCATGTCTCGTTTTCGAGGTTCGGCGTACCGCGGCCCAGGATCTGGTAAGTCGAGCGGATCGTCGACTTGCACTTGTCGCGCCAGGAGACGAATTCCTGGGCCAGCGGGTCTTCCATCTTCACCGGCGTCTTGTTCAGGCTGAAGAAGCCCGGCAGCGCGTTGGCGTAGATGGTGGCGAAATCCGGCGAGGCGACCCAGGTCAGGAAGGTCTTGGCTGCATCCGCATTCTTCGACGCTGCATTGAGGCCCATGCCGATGTCGGTGTGGTCTGAGATGTAGCAGGTGTCGCCGGCCTTCTGCACCGGCGGCGGGAACGCGCCCATCTTGAACTGCGCCTGGGTGTTGAACAGGCCGATCTCCCACGAGCCGGCCGGGTAGATGGCGGCGCGGCCGAGGGTGAACAGGTTCTGGCTGTCCGGATAGGTCTGCGCCTCGAAGCCGTCGCCGAGATAGGGCTTCCATTTGGCGAGTTCGGCAAACGGCGCGACCCACTGCGGGTCGGTCAGTTTTTGCTCGCCCTTGATCAGCGCGGTGCGGCCTTCCTCGCCCTTCCAGTAGTTCGGGCCGATGTTCTGGTAGCCCATTGTCGCGGCTTCCCAGAGGTCCTTGGTGCCCATCGCCATCGGGATGTAGGTGCCGTCGGCCTTGATCTTGTCGAGCGCGGCGTAGAACTCCTCATTGGTCGTCGGCACCTTGATGCCGAGCTGGTCGAAGGCGTCCTTGTTGTAGATGAAGCCGTGGATGACGGAAGCCATCGGCACGCAGAAGCTCGACTTGCCGTCGTCGGTCTGCCAGGCGGCCTTGGCGACGTCGGAAAAATTCTCCATGCCAGGCAGCGTCGAGATATCGGCGAGATTGCCCTTCTTGAACAATTCCAGCGACTTGTCGAACGGGCGGCAGGTGATCAGGTCGCCGGCCGAGCCGGCGGCGAGCTTGGCGCCGAGTGCTGCATCATATTCGGTCGGCGCCGACGGCGCGAACACCACCTTGATGCCCGGGTTCTTGGCCTCAAAAGCCGGGATCAGCTTGTCCTTCCAGATGGCAAGGTCGTCGCCGCGCCAGCTTTCGATGTTGAGCGTTACGTCCTGGGCATAGGCCATCCCGGCCGAGCCGAGAATGCTGGTGCCGAGAAGCAGTGCCGTCAGTAGTTTGGTTGTCATGCTCAGTCTCCCTGTTGACCTTTTTCAGGTTCGGTTTTGAGAACAGAGGCTTTCCGCCCCATGCTCCCCTCGATCGCGGAAAGCGCCGGGCGCAGCTTCTGGCCGGTGCCTTCCAGTAACTTCTGCGCCGCATCGGCGCTGGCGGCGCCGGCGGCGAGCAGAATGGCGGTCTTGACGGCGCCGCCGCTGTTCTCGAGCAGGCGCGCCGCATCGTCCCTGTCGCGTCCGCTGATGGCGGCGACGATGCGGGCGGCGCGGTCGCGCAGCTTGATGTTGTCGGCCATGAGGTTGACCATGTAGCCGTCATGGACATGGCCAAGATGGATGGCGGCCAGCGTCGACAGCATGTTGAGCGCGATCTTCTGGGCGGTGCCGGCACCCATGCGCGTCGAGCCGGCGATCAGCTCCGGCGGCGTTTCGAGCAATATGGCGATGTCGGCCAGCCGAAGCAGCGGCGCATGCTTGTTGTTGGCGATGGCGATGGTCGCCGCCCCCCGGGTTCGGGCTTCCTCGATCGCCCTGACCGCATAGGGCGTCGAGCCGCTGGCCGAGACCGCGATCAGGCAGTCGCCCTCGCCGATGCCGGCAGCGGCAACCGCCGCCGAGGCTTCGTCGGTGTCGTCCTCCGGCCCGCCGGCCAGCGCCTTGAAGGCATCGTCGCCGCCGGCGATCAGGATGGCGATGCGGTCGCGCTGAATGCCGAAGGTGCCCGGCAGCTCCAGCGCATCGGCCAGCGCCATCAGGCCCGAGCTGCCGGCCGCTGCGTAAGCGAGCTTGCCGCCGCTGTTCAGCCGGCTGGCGATGATCTCGGCTGCTTTGGCAATGGCGGGAATGGCGCCGCGCACCGCCTTGGCAGCCTCGATCTGCGCGTTGGCCAAACAGGAAAGGATGGCGTCCGGAGCCTGGATGTCCAGCCCCTCGGCATTCTGGTGAAGCGCTTCGGTGCGCGTTTCGGCCATCCGCTTTCCTCCAATCCGCAAAACAATACCAAAAAAATACCACTTGTCCACACGCATTAGCGATTTCCCTGCCTCGGAACTGGCCTTTCGTCAAAATGCGTAAGTTTTTCAATAAAATACGCCTTAATCTTTTTGAAACGAAAATTAATCCTTGGCTATTGGTATTTTATTGGTATTATCTGCCGGAGGAGACATCGCGTGAAATTCGTGCTTGGCATCGATGGCGGCGGCACCAGCTGCAGGGCGGCCCTTGCAACAGCGGACGGCACTGTCGTCGGCCGCGCCAAGAGCGGTGCCGCCAACATCCGCACCGACCTCACCGGCGCCAGGGCCAACATCGTCGAGGCGGCAAGGCAGGCCTTTGTCGCCGCCGGGCAGGACCCCGAACTGATCCCGCAGACCCCGGCCATCCTCGGCCTCGCCGGCGCCAATGTCGGCACCTACAGGCAGCAGCTCGAAGCGATCCTGCCGTTCAGCCAAAACCGTGTCGAGACCGACGCCGAGATCGCGCTGGAAGGCGCGGTCGGCTCCGGTGACGGCGCCATGGCCATCCTCGGCACCGGCACCGCCTATATGGCGCGCAAAAACGGCAAGTCACGCGCCATCGGCGGCTGGGGATTCCAGGTCGGCGACCAGGGCAGCGGCGCCCGCATCGGCCGCGACCTGCTCGAGCAGACGCTGCTCGCCTATGACGGCATCCGCCAGGGATCGCCGCTGACGCAGGCCATGCTCGCCGTCTTCCGCGACAATCCTGAGGATTTGGTCGAGTTCACCACCAACGCAAAACCCGGCGATTTCGGCGGCTTCGCGCCAAAGGTCTTCGACCATGCCGAAAAGGGCGACATCGTCGCCAACTGGATCCTCGACAAGGCAATCGCCGATGTCGAGGCAGCACTTGGCGTGCTCGATCTCGGCGACGACGATCCGCTCTGCCTGCTTGGCGGGCTGGCGCCGCTCTATGCACCACGCCTGTCGGCGCGCTACCGGGCGCTGCTGAAGCCGCCGCTCGACGATGCGCTGGGCGGCGCAGTGCAGATGGCGGTGCGCGTTTTCTCGGGTGCGACGGAGGCGGCGCGATGAGCGAGGCCGCCGATCAGATCTTCGCCACGCTGAAGCAGTCGGCGCAAAGCGGCACGCCGCTCTATCTGCAGCTCAGGAAGAGCATCGAGGACGCGGTCAATCGCGGCCTGATCGGGCCGGGCGACGCGCTGCCGTCCGAGCGCGACATCGCCAGCAAGGCCGACATTTCGCGGGTCACCGTGCGCAAGGCGGTGCAGGATCTGGTCAAGGGCGGCATCCTTGTCCAGCGCCACGGCTCCGGCACCTTCGTCGCGCCGCGGATGGAGCGCGTCGAGCAGTCGCTGTCGCGGCTGACGTCTTTCACCGAGGACATGGCGCGGCGCGGCATGGCGGTGCGTTCGGCATGGCTCGACCGCGGCCTCTATGCGCCGTCGCCGGACGAGATGATGGTGCTCGGTCTGTCATCGAACGAACTGGTGGCGCGGGTGGCGCGCCTGCGCATCGCCAACGATACGCCGCTGGCGATCGAGCGCGCGGCACTGTCTGCCAGCGTGCTGCCCGACCCGGCGGCGATCGGTTCGTCGCTCTACGCGGCGCTTGAAACGACCGGCCATCGGCCGGTGCGGGCGGTGCAGCGCATCTCCGCCGCCAATCTCGGCGACGACGACGCGCGCCTGCTCGAAGTGCCGCCTGGCATTGCCGGCCTGCACATCGAGCGTATTTCCTATCTGGCGAGCGGCAAGGTGATCGAATTCACCCGCTCGATCTACAGGGGCGACGCCTATGATTTCGTCGCCGAGCTCCGGCTGAGCGGGCCGGGCGAAGAGGGCCGGCCATGAGCGCGACAATTACCCATATGCGGCGCGAGATCGAGGAGATCCCGGAGGCGACCGCGCGCCTGCTCGACGGCTCGGCAGCGGTGCTGACCGAGGCCGGGCGCGGCATTCGCGAGCGCGACCCAAACTTCGTCGTCACCGTGGCGCGCGGCTCCTCCGACCATGCCGCCACGTTCATGAAGTATGCGGTGGAACTGACCGCCGGCCTTGCCGTCGCGTCGGTCGGCCCGTCGATCGCTTCGATCTATGGCGCCAGGCTCAGGCTGGCCGGCTCGGCCTGCCTGGCGATCTCGCAGTCGGGCAAGAGCCCGGACATCGTCGCCATGGCGCAAGCCGCGAGAGCTGGCGGTTCGCTGACCGTCGCCATCACCAACACCGCCGATTCGCCGCTGGCGCGGGCCTGCGACTACGCGATCGACATCCTGGCCGGCCCGGAGCGCAGCGTCGCGGCGACGAAGACCTTCGTCAATTCAGCCGTCGCCGGCCTCGCCTTGATGGCGCATAGCACCGGCGACGACAAGTTGCTGGCAGCACTTGCCCGTTTGCCGGGACATTTCCGCAAGGCGATCGCCTGCGACTGGATGGCGCTGGCCAGCGCCCTTGAGACGCAGAAGTCTCTGTTCATCCTTGGTCGTGGTCCGTCCGCGGCGATCGCCAATGAGGCGGCGCTGAAATTCAAGGAAACCTGCGCCATGCATGCCGAGGCCTATAGCGCTGCCGAAGTCATGCATGGCCCGCTGGCGCTGGTCGGGCCTGATTTTCCGGTGCTGGCGCTCGCCGCCCGCGATGCTTCCGAGCCGTCGGTCGCAGCGGCCGCCGACAGCCTGGCGGGCAAGGGCGCGGCCGTCTTCGTGACTTCGGACAAGGCGACAAGCGCTCAGCACCTGCCGCATGTCGCCACCGGCCATCCGTTGACCGACCCGCTGGCGCTGATTGTGTCGTTCTATGGCTTCGTCGAGGCCTTTGCCCGCCATCGCGGTCTCGATCCGGACACGCCGCCCAATCTGCGCAAGGTGACGGAAACCATATGAGCGACCGTTTTGCCCTGACTGGCGCCCGGATTTTTGACGGCGACGACTGGCACGACGACGCTGCCCTTGTCGTGCGAGACGGTCTCGTCGAGGCCATCGTCGCCGCCGGAGCCGTTCCGTCCGGCGTCGAGCGTATCGAAACCGGCGGCGCCATGCTGGCACCGGGCTTCGTCGACCTGCAGGTCAATGGCGGCGGCGGCATCATGCTCAACGACCATCCCAATGTCGCTTCGATCGAAACCATCTGCCGGGCGCACGCGCCGTTCGGCACGACCGCGCTGCTGCCGACGCTGATCACCGACTCGCCTGAGATCACCGCGTCGGCGGTTGCCGCCGGGGCCGAGGCCGCACGGCAAAAGGTGCCGGGCTTTTTGGGCCTGCATCTCGAAGGCCCGCATCTATCGGTCGCCCGCAAGGGTGCGCATGACCCGGCACTGATCCGGCCGATGCTGGATGCCGACCAGGCGATGCTGATTGCGGCGCGGAAAACCCTGCCGGTGCTGCTGACGACTGTAGCGCCGGAATCCGTCGACCCGGCACGTGTTTCGGCGCTGGTCGAGGCCGGCCTCGTCGTCAGCCTCGGCCATTCCGACACCTCCTATGCCAAGGCGCGCGCGTTTGCCGACGCCGGCGCAACAATGGTCACCCATCTGTTCAACGCCATGAGCCAGATCGGCAACCGCGAGCCGGGTCTGGCGGGTGCCGCCATCGATACCGGCACATTGTTTGCCGGGATCATCGCCGACGGCATCCATGTCGATCCCGCCGCCATGGCCATCGCTTTGCGCGCCAAGCAGGGCCCGGCAAGGATTTTCCTGGTCACCGACGCGATGGCGACGATCGGCACCGACATGACCTCGTTCACACTGAACGGCCGCGCCGTCTACCGCAGGGACGGCAGCCTGCGGCTTGCCGACGGGACGCTGGCGGGCGCCGACCTCGACATGATCTCCGCCGTCCGCTTCGTCCACCGTGTCGTCGGACTGGACTTGTCGGAGGCGCTGCGCATGGCTTCGCTCTATCCGGCGCAGGCGATTGGCCAATCACACCGGCTCGGGCGCTTCGCCAACGGCACCGCCGCCGATATCGTTGCGCTGTCGGACGAATTGGGCGTCAAGGGCGTCTGGATAGAAGGCAAGAGGGTTTTCGAGGTCGGTGTCGCGAAGGGCGCCTAAGATATCAGCCGTTTGGCCCGCAGCCTGAAGCGGCTGGTTGCTCAACTGTCCCTCTTGTCCCCAATCACCTGGGCTGGCGCCGGAAGCCGCGGTGCAGACGGTCTCGTCGGTTTCGGCAGCAGGCGGCGCACGGCGGGCGCGGCCGCCACATCGTTCCTGGCGGCGAACAGCTCGTGGTTCTTCTCGATGTCGTCGAGCTTGTAGCGATAATTGACCATCAGGCCATGCGCCTGACGCAAGGCGCGGGGCGACAGATCGCCGAAAAGGTCGATGCGCTCCAGCCGCGCGCCATTGCCAAGATGGAAGCGGGCGACCGGGTCGATCACCTTGCCGGAGGCGGTGCGAGCTTCGAGGAAATACTGTGCCGCAAGCGGAAGCAGGACTTGGCCTGCGCGGTCGCGCACGGCAGCATCTGCATGCCAGCCCTCGTCGGCGACGAGATCCAGCGCCTCAGTGGCGGAGGGGATGGTTTCGGCCTGCTCGGCCAGCCAGCGGGCAAAGCCCGGCACTGGCGACAAGGTGACGAAATCGGTCAGGCCGGGAAGGTCGCGGCGCAGGTCCTCGACCACCTGCTTGATCAGAAAATTGCCGAAGGAGATGCCGCGCAGGCCCTCCTGGCAGTTGGAGATGGAATAGAACACCGCCGTCGTAGCCTGCCGCGGCGGCACCAGCGGCCGCTCGTCGGCGAGCAGCTCGGCGATCGTCGTCGGCATCGCCCGGGTGAGCGCGACTTCGACGAAGATCAGCGGCTCGTCGCCGAGCTGCGGATGAAAGAACGCATAGCAGAGCCGGTCGGCGGGCTCGATCCGGCGGCGCAGATCGTCCCAGGTGTGGATGGCATGCACCGCCTCGTAGCGGATGATTTTCTCCAGGATGTTGGCCGGCGTCGACCAGTCGATCCGCCGCAGCACCAGGAAGCCGCGGTTGAACCATGACGACAGCAGGTGCGTGAAGTCGGCATCGACGATGGCGAGATCGGGCAATGTGGGCAGCCGGGCAAGCAGATCCTCGCGCATGCGCACCAGCGTCTCGATGCCGCCGGGCGCCAGGTTCAGGCGGCGCAAAAGCTCCTGCCTGGCCGGCTCGGCGGCGTCGTGCAGGGCAAGTGCCGAACGATCGTCCGGCGCGGCGCGATAGGCATCCACCGCGGCGGCAAGCCTGGTGTGATCGGTGCCGAAACGATCGCGCAGTACATGCAGGAAAGCCAGCCTGCCATCGGCGCCGAGAGTTCGCCAGCGATCGAGTATTTCTCTTGCATAGGCGACGCCCGATGCCTCCCCCTGGCTGGAAAGCAGACGGACGCACAAACGTGCCAGGCTGTCGGCCGAAACCGGCTCGTCACCGCGCACGAGGTTCAGCATCATCCGGCCGCGGTCGGCGATGGTGTTCAGCAGGTCAGCGAAGAAGGGGCTGCGATTCATCGATCCGACCGTCGAAGGGGAGCCTGCGGGAGGGTCCGGAGAGGCATCAGGGTGAGACAGAGAATATGGATGGTAGTTTTGGATATGCCAATAAAATCGCCAAAAATGGACAAGGCCATTTTGGCTGGGGATCGCATGTCACGAGCGCAGGCGCACCGGCGTCGGCCAACGAATTCCTGACCGGCTGGGGAGAACAGCGCGTGCCGATGACGTCGCGCCGGCAGCGTCAGCCGGCCACCTGGTCGGCCGCTGTCCTGATCGCCTCGATGTTCGCCCGATAGGCTTCGACGCTGCCGCCCTTGAAAATAGCCGCACCGGCGACCAGCACGCTGGCGCCGGCGGCGGTGACCAGTGGCGCGGTTTCGGGCGAGACGCCGCCGTCGATCTCGATCCGGATCGGCCGATTGCCGATCAGCGCCTTCACCCGCTTCACCTTGTCGACGACCTCCGGGATGAAGGCCTGGCCGCCAAAACCCGGATTGACGGTCATGATCAGGATCAGATCGAGCCGATCGAGCACGTATTCGATCGCCGTTTCCGGCGTCGCCGGGTTTAGCGACACGCCGGCCTTCTTGCCCAAGTTCCTGATCGTCTGCAGCGAACGGTCGAGATGCGGCCCGGCCTCGGCATGCACCGTCATGCCGTCGCAGCCGGCTTCGGCGAACGCCTGCAGATAGGGATCGGCCGGCGCGATCATCAGATGGCAGTCGAAAAAGGTTTTGGTGCGGTTGCGGATCGCCTTGATCACCGGCGGGCCGAAGGTGATGTTGGGCACGAAATGCCCGTCCATGACGTCGAGATGGATCCAGTCGGCGCCGGCCGCCACCACCGCCTCGACCTCGTCGCCGAGCTTCGAAAAATCCGACGCCAGCACCGATGGCGCGATCAGGGTCTTTTGAGCCATGTTCGCTTCCCTTTCTCGAGCCCGCCTTCGCCGTAATCGTCTCAGCGCTGCTTGTCGACAGGAATCCGGTGCCCGCGAAAGGAGAGAGGCAGCATCGGCCACCTCTCTCCCTGTTCAAGCGTCGCGATTTCAGTTCACGGGATGCCGCGGCCTGGCCGGTCGTGGCGGCAACACCTTGCCGCTGCCTTGCTTCACTTTCTGCAGGTTGAGCTTCTTCACAGGGTGCTTGGGCACGCAGTGTCCACGCAGCAGTTTTTCGGTTGCCCGGCAGGCGGTGACGATCACCGGCTTCTTGACGCATGCATTGCCGACCAGATGATAGCCGCGCTTGCAATCGACAATGATGGAGGGCTTGTGCAAGCATCTCCCATCGATGCGCTGTTCGTCGCGCTTGCACCTGTCGGCGATCACTGCATTGCGCACGCATTTCAGGCCGACCTGATGGTGACCGGGCAGGCAGTGGATGCTGACCCCAACGCATTTGCCGTCGACACGCTTTTCGGTGCTGCGGCAGGCAGCCACGACCGGCCTGTCGACGCATTTGCCACGGATCAGCCTTTGGCTCGGCAGGCATGTGCGGCCGGCATCGATGACGACCGGCGGAAGTTGCGGTTTGCCGGGATTGGGTCGCGTATCGACCGCCAGACCATCGACATTCGGATCAAAATTGCGCTTGATGCAGGTAAAATCCTCCGTGCTGTTGTCGACGGTGGCGATCGAACCGTTCTGCTTGATCTCCTGCAGGGTGCACTGGATCGAGCGGGTTCTGACGATGCTGAGTTCGTGTGCGGCACTCGCCTTGAACACACCGCCATTGTTAAAGGCGGCTGTCGTGCCGGTGAAGAATGCGCCGTTCGAGCAACTGATGCGGTAGTGAAACGCACCCGGCGCATCGCGCTCGACCTCGAACGCCACCTGGCCTTTGCGCGGGCAGAGTTTTTTGAAGCCAGCGCTGTCCGAGACGGTGACCTCGCCTTGCCAGTCCGAATGCGCCGGCGGGTTTTCGGGGTTATCCTGAGGTGCGTCGGTGAAGCCGCCCCCACCCGCGCCGGTGCAATGGACGGTGATGTCCTTCCAGCCGTCGAAAGGTTCGAACGGGCCGTTGCCGATGATCTCGGTCTTGTACTGGAAATAGGCGGTGGCGCCGACGTCCTCCCATTTCTCATAGGTGGCGAAATAGCCATTCTTGGTCGCGTCGTATGACGCCCACGCCTGCTGCACCTCGGAGGTGATCGGCCCGTCGTTCTTCTGGCGCCAGATGCGCATCGACACCGGCCCGGCCTGGTTGGCCTGCGCCCGGCTCGTGACCTTCAACGACGGGCAGACCGTACCGGGCGTCGAGCCGGCCTGGTTCGACTGGTAGGTGGTCAGGAACAGCTTGACGTTTTCGACGTCGAATTTGCCGAAATCATTGGCGACGTCCTGAACCGGCGGCTTGATGACGGGGTCGCAGACGATTTGGACGTCGAACGAGCCATGCTCGGCATAGTGCGAGTCGTACAGCGGATGGGGCCAGCTGCCGCCCTGGGCCTCGCTGACCGCATTGTCCATGTCGAGCGCCGTGTCGGTGAGTGCCGAGAAGCTCGCATGAAAACTGTGCGTGAACGAGTAGGATTTTGTCGGCCCATCGGGCTGGAGGTGCTGGTTGCACCTGGCGATGATCTGGTCGCCGTAAGGCACGACGGCGATACCGCTATCTGAGGACAGCGGCATGATTGAGGGGTCGAAGGAGAAATTTTGCTGGTGATCGTAGTCGCGGCTGACAGGCGAGGCGCTCCAGATCTGAGGAAACGCGCCGCACTGGCCCGGTCCACAAACGCCGAGCGCCACGCCGACGTCCTGCACATAGCCTGGCCACCGTGTGTTGAGCTTCATGTGGCCCCAGAACTGGACGTTGCCGCTTTTCAGCGTGTCCCATTTTTGCTTGTCGCTCGAGCCGACATGGATTGTCGTGTTGGCGCTTTCGGTGTTGAACGACATTGACTTGATGTTCGCCTGCTTGGCGAAGGCCGGCGTGGTGGCGAGCGCAGCTGCGATCAGGGCAGCGGCCGCTGCCGTGTTGCGGAAAGCATGTTTGGCTGAAGACATTTTCTCTCTCCCTGAAATGTTGCTTCGGGGAGTTTGTCGCCGACTGCGGCGATAAGGTTCACGCAGCGGCTGAAACACGTCCGACGGACGAAAAAACCCCGCCGGATTGCTCGGGCGAGGTCTTGGTGCTGGGCTGAGCCCGGGACCCTACTGGAGAGCCCGCGGCCTGCGCCTCGGCTGCTGCAGGATGCTCGGGTTCAGCAGCAGGTTCGGATTAATCTGCAGCGTCGGCGCCCTGCGGATCGGAGTGCAGTCTGGGTACCGTCCGACTGTCCCGACCGGGCAGCGCCGCCTGATGATCGGCTGACACCGGCCGTTGATCAGCCCGGAGCCAGGCGCGCACTCCAGCTGTGCCCGGCGGCATGCGCCTCTGATCACCTCGGTCCCGCGCGGGCAGACACAGGCGCCACGTTTGTTGTGAACTTGGCCGCGGATGGTGCACTGTTCAACGGTCGGCTTCGTGACGATCGGCATGCAGGCCCTGCCCCTCAGTTCCGTCCGTCTCGGACAGACGCAATCGCCGCTCTTGGTGCGGATCTGGCCAGGCAGCAGCTTGCACAGGCGTGCCGGCGGCTCGTCGGTCGACACGCACCTGCGGTTATCCAGCTCGGTTCCGCGCGGGCAGACACAACGCCCGTCGGAGGTACGGGTCTGGCCCTTGAGCAGCACGCAGCGCTCCTTCGGCTTCGGTATGATGACCGTGCCGCCAGCCGACGAGCACTGGCCGTTGCGGAAAGTAGTGCCTTGCGGGCAGACGCAGCGGCCGGCGTCGTTCATGACGAGGCCCTGCGAGCACACCTTCTTCACCTGTTTCTTGATGGTGAAGGCATGGCAGGCATAGGCCTTGCCGCGATCGCCCTGCACATTGGCCGACTCGCGGGAGAGCATTTTGCCGGCACCTCGCACCGGCGTATCGGGCGACAGCACGCCGACACAGTTCTGGCCGCTGACGGTGCCCTGCAGATTGGCCAGGCGGCCGTCGTCGGGAATGATCACAGTCACTTGGTGAACGTGGCTTTCCCCGGCGCCGAGCGTCAGGTTGGCGATGCAGGATGCAGGCAAGGTCGCCGGTTCCGGCGCACAGCCGAAGGGCGGGTCGATCGAGGTGATCGCAACGCCTTCCAGCCGGCCAAGGCCTTCGACACCGATCGCATCACCAATGCGAACCGGACCGGAGAAGGCGTTTTTCCCATCATTCGCGATGGTGATCTCGAACGAGCAGGGCTGGCCGACCCGGCACTCGGCATCGCCGGTTTTCTCGACACGGATGGTCGAGGCGCCGCCGCCCTTGGCGCAGGCCCTGCTGATCAGATGGACGACGTCGTCTCCTGGCGCCGGGCCGTAGGAACCGCGTGCGCAGTTCTCGAACACGCCATTCGCCGCAAGCGCCACATCGAAGTGGCGGCTGGTACCGGGCGTCATGACGGCGCCGGGAATCTGGCACGACAACGCATTGGCCGGAACCGGTCCGCACGTCCATTCCGCGCCGTCGGGAGTGACGGCCTGGATCTGGACGGGCGCGCCGCCAGCCACCAGCGTGGCGGCATCGTTGACCCAAACCGGACCGGTAGGGGCACTGGTGCCGGTGCTGATGACGGTGATGCGGCAGGTGACGGGCGCAGCACCGGCCAGCGCACCGCTGCACAGTTTGGTGAGGCGCATGGCCGGCTTGCCGCTGTCGGAATGACGGATGCGTTGCCTGACGCATGCCCTGTTGTTGGTGAGGTCGTTCTCGCCGGGGATGGCTTTCACCTCGGCGCAGTTCTCGACCGTGTTTGGCCGGTAGCCGGCCGGCATCACCGCCTTGACGAAGATTGGCGTGGAAGCGCCCGGCGAGAGCATGATGCCGGCATTGTCGCAACGGAACTGGCCGGGGCCGTTCGGTCCGCATGTCCATGGCGGGATCGGGCCGAAGCTCGACGATGCCGGCACGCCACCCGGATAGGTGTCGGTAACCGTCAGCGGCCCGTCGTAGCGGACGTTGCCGTCGTTGATGATATCGATCACGAAGGTGCAGACACCATCTGCCGTGCAGACCGGGGTGCGGGCACGCTTCTTCAGGATCAGATCGACTTTCTTTTCCACCGGCGGCCGGCAGTCGCGGCCCCGGTCGCCACGCCGGCAGATCGGGATCGAGGCGCAGTCGCGGTCGTTGTCGAGGCAAGGAGGCACGCCACCGGGGGGCAGGAAGTCGGGCGGATAGAAAGGCGGCAGGTAACCGCCGCCCGGTATCTGCTCATTGTAGCCGGCACGGCCTTCGCAGGGATGCCAGACTTCGACGTCGCCGACATGCCCTTCTGCCTCAGGGCCTTCTACCTCGGGGTCTTCGAAATAGCCGTCAAAGTCGACGAACCACGCGCCGAAAGGCGGCACGTTGGCTGGCTTGACCAGCGCCGTCGGCGTGATCTGCACACCTCGCACGGCGAGCGGCCCGCCGCCGGCAAGCCGTTCGGCAAGCGCGGGGTTGTCGCGCAACTTGTCTGCGGTCTTGACCAGCGTCTCGGTGCAGATGCTCGCGTCGAGATTGCCGTCGGCGTCATAGCCATATTGCAGGTCGAGGCCGCCAGCCGACTGCCGGTTGTCTTGCGGGAAGCCGACCGCATAGTCCTGCGGCATTTCCACCCAGATTGATTCCGTCGCCGGATCGTCCGGGTTTTCGCGCCCATAGCGGAAGACCTCACCCGTGCCGGTATCGGCGAACTGGCTGTAGTCGTAGCGGTTTTCCACCGGGCCGCGCTGGGCCAGGTACATGAAGCCGCTGATGTCGAAAGCGATGTCGGTGACGGCGTGGCCGTTGTCGGCCTTGACCGTCAATTCCCAGCGCGGGTCGCCAGCAAAGCTGCCGTCGCGGGCAACGCCCACCGACCAGAGCTCGGCCTTTTCACCGACGGAATAATAGAGGCGGCCGCCGTGATAGGCGACGGACCAGACGCGACGCTCATCCTGCGTATAACCCCAGCTGTCGGGGTCCTCGCTGTCGAAGACAGCGCCCTCGATGTCCATCACCAGGCCATCGTCGGCAAGCGGGGCCAGCCCGTACGCCGGGCGCCCGGCAACGCCGTGGTCGAACCTGTCGAGCAGTACGCCGTTGGCGTCGATGCGGTGGATGAGACCGGTGTCGAGGTCGCTGGCGAAGAACTGGCGGCGGATAGTGTCGAAGGTGACGTCGCCGATGCCAGGGCCGCTGTTGGTGTCGAGGTCGGCGAATTTGCTGACCTGGCCGGTGATGCCGTCGATCTTCCAGATCGTGCCCGGTCCGCCACCGTTCTCGGTGCCGAACTGGCCGTCCATGAAGGTGGCGCCGGCAGCACCGCGACGCTGCCGCTCGGGACGACCGTCCGCATCTTCGTCCGACGTGACGATGCTGACGCCATGCAGCGAGGTGGCGCCGGCATAGAGGTTCGCAATGCCCGAGGGAGAACCGTCGCGTACGCCGTCGTCATAGGTGATGCCGAACACCTGGCCGATCTGCCCGGCCGTCACTTCGAAGGGCGGCGGCGTGAAGACGAGTTGGCCGGAGGCCCGCCCGCCCAGCCTTGAAACGTCAAAGACGCGCAAGGTTGCGCGCGTCGTGTCGATAAAGGTCTCGTCGACCGGGTCGACGCTGGGCGGCAGGCCCTCCTCAGGATCACGAATGACGGTACCGGAAAATCCGGTCACCGCCATCGAGCCTGGATAGATGATCTGCGTTTCCTGCGCCTGCACGGCACCGCCAAGCCACAGGATGGTGGCGAGCGCCAACGCCGGAAAGCCGCTGGCTGTTTGCATCGCACGGCGCAAACGGCCAGCACGAGAGCGTACGAACGCGCCGTGGTCGCAAGACATGGAATTCCCCCGCGGGCGACGGGAGAAACATCCGGTGTTTCCGCGCAAACCAGGGCAAGGCGCGACGTTCCGGCACGTTTTCCCTGATCGAATTTGTCTGCTTTCCTCGTGACCACGATATGCCCGCTCTTAAGCATGGTCAACGGAACCAGCGGAACGCCTGGCATAGCGACCCCACCCCGAAAGCGGTGGTCGCGCTGAGACTGGATTTCCAGTCATGGCCTTTCCTTTCCAGGGGCGCACCACGCAGCGCATCTGGGTGTCAGTCGCGAACCGACGCTGAAAGGTTCATGGGCCGGAGAACACTGGCCGGGCCGAGAAAAGGATGTGTTGGATGCCTTGCGCAGAATGCTTGCGCGCCGCGCAGCCTGTTCTTATATACGCGCCAAGCCGTTCGGCGCCGGAATGCCGGTTGCCGAAGCGGAATTTCTTGTGAACAGGGGCTTTCGTCGGAACGCCTGTACGGGTCCTGAGAGCCTGCTTAGCGGAGAGATTAGAAAAATGGCAAAAGTAATCGGTATCGATCTGGGGACCACCAACTCCTGCGTCGCCATCATGGACGGCAAGGAATCGAAGGTCATTGAGAATGCGGAAGGCGCGCGCACGACCCCTTCCATCGTCGCCATCAACAGCGACGGCGAGCGCCTCGTCGGCCAGCCGGCCAAGCGCCAGGCGGTCACCAACCCTGAAAACACCATCTTCGCGGTCAAGCGCCTGATCGGCCGCCGCTATGACGATCCGGTTACGGAAAAGGACAAGAAGCTTGTCCCCTACCAGATCGTCAAGGGCGACAATGGCGACGCCTGGGTCGAGGCCGGCGGCAAGAAGCAGTCGCCCAGCCAGATCTCGGCAATGATCCTGCAGAAGATGAAGGAAACGGCGGAAGCCTATCTCGGCGAGAAGGTCGAGAAGGCGGTCATCACCGTTCCGGCCTATTTCAACGACGCCCAGCGCCAGGCAACCAAGGATGCCGGCAAGATCGCCGGCCTGGAAGTGCTGCGCATCATCAACGAGCCGACCGCGGCCGCACTTGCCTACGGCCTCGACAAGAAGGAAGGCAAGACCATTGCCGTCTATGACCTTGGCGGCGGCACGTTCGACATTTCGGTGCTCGAAATCGGCGACGGCGTGTTCGAGGTGAAGTCGACCAATGGCGACACCTTCCTCGGCGGCGAGGATTTCGACATGCGTCTGGTCGAATATCTGGCGGCCGAGTTCAAGAAGGAACAGGGCATCGACCTGCGCAGCGACAAGCTCGCGCTTCAGCGCCTCAAGGAAGCGGCCGAAAAGGCCAAGATCGAGCTGTCGTCGACGACGCAGACCGAGATCAACCTGCCCTTCATCACCGCCGATGCCACCGGCCCCAAGCACCTGACGCTGAAGCTGACGCGGGCGAAGTTCGAGAGCCTGGTCGAGGATCTCGTCCAGCGCACGATCGAACCCTGCAAGGCGGCGCTCAAGGATGCCGGCCTGAAGGCCGGCGAAATCGACGAGGTCGTCCTGGTCGGCGGCATGACCCGCATGCCCAAGATCCAGGAGATCGTGAAGCAGTTCTTCGGCAAGGAGCCGCACAAGGGCGTCAATCCGGATGAGGTCGTCGCATTGGGCGCCGCCATCCAGGCCGGCGTGCTGCAGGGCGACGTCAAGGACGTGCTGTTGCTTGACGTGACGCCGCTGTCGCTCGGCATCGAGACGCTGGGTGGTGTGTTCACGCGGCTGATCGAGCGCAATACGACGATCCCGACCAAGAAGAGCCAGGTGTTCTCGACTGCCGAGGATTCACAATCGGCCGTGACCATCCGCGTCTTCCAGGGCGAGCGTGAAATGGCCGCCGACAACAAGGCGCTCGGCCAGTTCGACCTGGTCGGCATTCCGCCGGCGCCGCGTGGCGTGCCGCAGATCGAGGTCACTTTCGACATCGACGCCAACGGTATCGTCAACGTCTCGGCCAAGGACAAGGGCACCGGCAAGGAGCACCAGATCCGCATTCAGGCGTCTGGCGGCCTTTCGGACGCCGACATCGAGAAGATGGTGAAGGACGCCGAAGCCAATGCCGAGGCCGACAAGAAGCGGCGCGCGTTGGTCGAGGCTCGCAACCAGGCCGAGGCGCTGGTGCATTCCTCGGAGAAGTCGCTGAAGGAATATGGCGAGAAGGTTTCCGAGGCCGACCGCACGGCGATCGCCGATGCGATCGCGGCGCTGAAGACCGCTGCCGAAGGCGACGACGCGGCCGAGATCGAAGCCAAGACGCAGGCGCTCGCCGAAACCTCGATGAAGCTCGGCCAGGCCATGTACGAGGCTTCGCAGAAGGAAGCCGCGGAAGCTGACGCCAAGGCGGACGCGGCCAAGGACAGCGACGTGGTCGATGCCGACTTCGAGGAAATCAACGAGGACGACGACACGAAGAAGTCGGCCTAAGCGGCTGCCGGCAGGTTTAGGCGCATGACCCCGAAATCGGAATCGATTTCCGGAAAGGATCATGCGCAAAAATCAAAGTGCTATAACGTCCTTTGCGTGTCCAACAGGACGCGCGGCGCTGTAGTAAAGCCCGGCGTAAAGCCGGGCTTTTTTGCCACTCTGGCCGAAAAAGTGCGTGCCTGATCGAAAAAGTGCGGGCAAGCCCGTGTCAACACTGGCATCCCGGCTCCATCGCACCTAAATCGGAACAGCGTGCCGGCGAACGACGCAAAGTGCTTCAAGACGTTGAATATCCGGACTGCGGGAAAAGATGAAAGCTGATTTCTACGAAACGCTGGGCGTGCAAAAGGGGGCCGACGAGAAGGAGCTCAAGAGCGCTTTCCGCAAGCTGGCCATGCAGTTCCACCCCGATCGCAATCCCGGCGATCATGCCTGCGAGCACAAGTTCAAGGAAATCAACGAAGCCTACGAGACGTTGAAGGATCCTCAGAAGCGGGCGGCCTACGACCGTTTCGGCCACGCCGCCTTCGAACAGGGCGGCATGAACGGCGGCGCACACGGCTTCGGCGCCGGCGGTTTCGCCGACATCTTCGAGGATATTTTCGGCGACATGATGGGCGGGCGCCAGCGCCGCTCGTCAGGCGGACGCGAGCGCGGTGCAGACCTGCGCTACAATATGGAAATCACGCTGGAGGAGGCGTTTGCCGGCAAGACGGCGCAGATCCACGTGCCGGCCTCGATCTCCTGCATGGAATGCTCCGGCAGCGGCGCCAAGCCCGGCACCCAGCCCGTCACCTGCTCGATGTGCAACGGCCACGGCAAGGTGCGCGCCACGCAAGGCTTCTTCTCGATCGAGCGCACCTGCCCGCAATGCCAGGGACGTGGCCAGACCATCAAGGAGCCGTGCGCGAAATGCGCCGGCCAGGGCCGCGTCACCGAGGAGCGCTCGCTGTCGGTCAACATCCCGGCCGGCATTGAGGACGGCACCCGCATCCGCCTTGCCAATGAGGGCGAGGCCGGCCTGCGCGGCGGCCCGTCGGGCGATCTTTATATTTTCCTGGCGGTCAAGCCGCACGAATTCTTCCAGCGCGACGGCGCCGATCTCTACTGCAAGGTGCCGATCTCAATGACGACGGCTGCCCTTGGCGGTTCCTTCGAGGTGACGACGCTGGACGGCACCCAGACGAAGGTCAAGGTGCCGGAAGGCACCCAGAACGGCCGCCAGTTCCGCCTCAAGGGCAAGGGCATGCCGGTGCTGCGCCAGCACAATGTCGGCGATCTCTACATCCAGACCGCGGTCGAGACGCCGCAGAACCTATCCCGCCGCCAGCGCGAGCTGCTGGAGGAGTTCGAGCAGCTTTCCTCGAAGGATAATTCGCCGCAGTCGAGCGGCTTTTTCGCCCGCATGAAGGACTTTTTCGAGACCTTCAGCGAGCGCTAATGGCGACTCTCGCCAATCGGATGTAGAATACAACCGAGCGGAAGCTCCCCTAGCGTCATCAACACCTTATACCGGCGTCCGCCTTGCCTTGAAGCCGGTAGCTGCTAAGTAGCCACTCGGGGGACCGTTCAGGAGAACTTGCATGGCACATGGTCCCGGACTGCGAAAGACGCTGGCAGAGAAGTTCGACGACGAACTGAAGTTCTTCAAGGGCTGGATCGACAAGCCGAAGGCGGTCGGTTCGATCGTGCCGACCAGTTCCATCACGGCCCGCAAGATGGCCTCCGTCGTCAACCCGATGTCGGGCCTGCCGGTGCTCGAAGTCGGGCCCGGCACCGGTGTCATCACCCGAGCCATCCTCGCCCACGGCGTAAAGCCTGAAAATCTCTACGCAGTCGAATACTCCCCCGATTTCGTGCGCCATCTGCGCCAGCTCTATCCCGGCGTCAACGTCATCGAGGGCGATGCCTTCAATCTCGATGCGACGCTCGGCGACAAGAGCGGCCTGACCTTCGATTCGGTCATCTCCGGCGTGCCATTGCTCAATTTCCCGGTCGAACAGCGCGTCGCCTACGTCGAAAGCCTTCTCGACCGCATCCCGACAGGCCGCCCGGTCGTGCAGCTGACCTACGGCCCGCTGTCGCCGATCCCGCCCGGCCGCGGCGACTACACGGTCGAGCATTTCCATTTCGTCATCCGCAACATCCCACCTACGCAGCTTTGGATCTACCGGCGCGGGGCGCATTAGGGTGTGCCGATATTCAGGTGAGACCGGCCTGCAAATGGCAGCTTCCTGCGCTTCCGGTGCTCACGTACTTCAAGTACGCTCCGCTCCGGTTCTCGGAACCAACCATTTTCGGCTCGGCCTGACTTGAATCTCAACACACCCTTCACTCATGTGCCCCCAAGATCCCTTTTCGATTTTTGCGCCGGTGCGTTGATTTGACAGATCCCTGGCTGTACCTGTCCGGGAACAAGGGGCCATGGCAGTGATCGCGAAAATTCTCGTCTTCGCCGGTTCGAATCGCTCTGGCGCCTACAGCGGCAGGACCGCCGATGTGGCGCAGAAGGAACTCGCCCTGCACGGCGCCGAGGTGACCCGCATCTCGCTTGCCGACTATCCGCTGCCGATCCTCGACGAGGACCTGGAAAAGGAGAAAGGCATTCCCGAGAACGCCATCAAGCTTGCCCGGCAAATTGCGGCCCATGACGGGCTGCTGATCGCGACGCCCGAATATAACGGCTCGATCCCGCCGCTGCTCAAGAATACCATCGATTGGGTGAGCCGGGTGCGCACGGATGACGGGCGGTCGTTCAGGCCGTTCACCGGCAAGCCCGCTGGCCTTTGTTCGTCTTCCAAAGGACATTTCGCCGGGGTACGCTGCATCAACCATCTGCGCGCCGTGCTGGTGCGCTGCCAGATGGAGGTGGTGACGCCGGAGTGCTCTGTCCCGGAGGGCGGCAACGCCTTCGATGAGGACGGGAATTTCAGGGACGAGCGACTGCACAGATCGATGGAGCACCTATGCCGCACGCTGATCGAAACCTCGCGCCTGCTGTCGACGCGGATCGAGGCGTGATCCAGGAGCGCGCCAGCACCATGCAAGACAGGCTGATCGTCGGCCTCGACGTGCCGACGCTGAAGGACGCCGAGACGGTGGTGCGCGAGCTCGACGGGGTCGTCTCCTTCTACAAGATCGGCTATCAGCTCGCCTTCGCCGGCGGCCTCGACTTCGCCCGCGAGCTCGCCAGCGGCGGCACCAGGATCTTCCTCGACATGAAGCTGCTCGACATCGACAACACGGTAGCCAAGGGCGTCGAGGCCATTGCCAGGATGGGCATGACCATGCTGACGCTGCACGCCTATCCGAAGACGATGAAGGCAGCGGTCGCGGCCGCCAGGGGCAGCGATCTCTGCCTGCTTGGCGTCACCGTGCTGACCTCGATGGACGAGCAGGACGTGATCGACGCCGGTTATGAGCATGACCCGCATACGCTGGTGCTGAGGCGCTCCGAGCAGGCGCTGCATGCCGGCATGGGCGGCATCGTCTGCTCGGCCGAGGAAGCGGAAGCGGTGCGCCGAATCGTCGGCCCCAACATGGCCGTCGTCACGCCGGGGATACGGCCCAAGGGCAGCGACCATGGCGACCAGAAACGCGTCGTCACGCCGGCGCAGGCGATCCGCAACGGCTCCAGCCATCTCGTCGTCGGCCGGCCGATCGTCAGCGCCGCCGACAGGCGAGCGGTCGCGGAAGCAATTCTTGACGAAATGCGCTCGGCCTAACAATTCGGAGAACAAGCATGCCGAAGGGATACTGGATCGCCCGCGTCGATGTGCGCGATGCGGAAGGTTACAAGGGCTATGTTACTGCCGCCAAACCGGCTTTCGATCGTTTCGGCGCCGTTTTCCTGGCACGAGGCGGTGCGCATGAAAAAGCAGAAGGGCCGGGCCGCGACCGCAACGTGATCATCGAGTTTCCGTCATTGGCTGCGGCGCACGATTGCTATCACTCGCCCGAATACCAGCGCGCCGTCGCGATCCGGCAGAAGGTGGCCGACGGCGAGATCGTGCTGGTCGAAGGGGTCTAGTTTAGTTCAGCGGCCACTGCCGTACCGTCGCGAACGTGCCCGCGGCGTTCAGATCGAATGCAGGATGTAAAGCTTGCGCGTTTTCTCATGGATGGTCCATTCGCCCTCCCAGCCAAGCGGCAGGACGAGCAATTCGCCGGGTCCGACATCTTTGGCTGCGCCACCAGGACCGTGCAGCGTCACGCGGCCGGACACGATGTGGCAAATCTCGGAATTCGTGTCACGGCGCGCGGTGAACCGGCCTTGCGAACATTCCCAGACACCGACTTCGATCTTGCCATCCTCGGAAGTCCAAAGCGTGTTGGCTGCTTCCATCTGATCGCCTTCCAGCGAGGTGGGCTTCGGCTGGGGCTCACCGAGGTCGATATGCGCCAGGTGGGCGAAGGTCTTGAAGTCGATCATTGCTAAATTCCTGAAGTGATGCGGTTCAGTGCCCGGTGATGCGATCGGCCAGGGCGGCCAGCCGCGACGTGCGCGGCAGCCCCTTTGCTTCCCGCTCGTCGGCAATTCGATAGAGCTGATACATCGAATGGACGCCAAGCCAGCGCAGCGGCTCTGGCTCCCACTTGCGCACGGTTCGATTGACCCAGGGAAGCCGCGTCAACTCGGTGTCGTTGCCCAGCAGCAGATCGCGCAGAGTGCGCCCCGAGAGGTTCGAGGTGGAAACGCCGAGGCCGACATAACCGCCGGCCCAGCCTATTCCGGTCTGCCTGTCAAAGCCCACCGTCGTGCACCAGTCGCGCGGCACGCCCAGCGTTCCACACCACGCATGGTCGAGCTTGAGCCCCTTGGTCTGCGGCAGAAGCGTCGTCAGGATTTTATGCAGCTTGTCGATCGTCGCCTGCTGGGTGACGCCTCGAACGTCGGTCTTCGAGCCGAACCGATAGGGCACCCCGCGCCCGCCCATGGCAATGCGTCCTTCCCGGGTGCGCTGGGCGTAGCAGTAAGTGTGCGCGGCGTCGCCGAGCACCTCGTAGCCATCCCAGCCGATTTCGCTCCACAGCTTGTCGGAAAGCGGCTCGGTGACCACGATGGCGCTGTTGAGCGCCAACCACAGTCTTTCGTGGCCGGCGATTCCCGCGGTAAAACCCTCGGTCGCCCGCACGATCTTTTCGGCCCGCACCACGCCCCGGTTGGTTGCGACCTTGCCGCTCTCGATCGACAGCACGGTCGTCTGTTCGTAGATCGGGATGCCGAGCCGCTCCACTGCCCTGGCGAGCCCCTGCACCAGCTTTGCGGGCTGAATCCGCGCAACCTTCTTGATGACGAAGGCGCCGCGGGCGTTGTGTACCGCTATGCGCCGACGCATCTCGGCTGCATCGATATACCCGACGCGCTCGTCGGTCAGCGCCCAGGATCTGGCATGGGCATACATCGCCTTGGCGCGCTGCTCCTGCGCTTCGTTGGTTGCGACCAGCAGTTCGTCGGTGCGACGAATGTCGGCGTCGATGCCTTCAGCTTCCGCAACCGATATGACCTCGTTCACTGTGCCCGTCATTGCCGCCTGCATGGCGATGACTCCAGCGCGCGAGGTTGCCTCCTCATATTTTTCGCGCGACCATGAGAAGCCGCCGGACAGCCAGCCGCCATTGCGCCCCGAAGCACCGAAGCCGGCGAACTCCTTCTCGATGACGACAATATTGAGATGCGGGGCTGCCTGCTTCAGATAATAGGCGGTCCAAAGGCCGGTGTAGCCGGCCCCGACGATACAGACGTCGGCCACGATATCGCCCTGCAGCGGCGGCCGATAGCCGGGCACGCCGCCGATGTCGGCATACCAGAATGAAACGTCGCCGTTCTTCTTCACGTCCATTGTCGCGATTTTTCCCAGACAGGATTTTAGGTCAGCGTGAAATCGGCATTCTCGTCGTCGGCCAGCAGCTTCACGTCGTTGCCCGCGAATACGAGGTCGACCTCGTCGCCGATGGCGAAGGTTTCGGCCTCCAGCGTCGAGCGCACGATCGCCTTCGAGGTGTCGGCCAGCACGACCTCGTATTTGGAGCCAGATCCGAGATAGATGGCCTCGCCGATGCGCCCGGGCAGGGTGTTTCGATCTTGTCCGCCCTTTCCCCGCCTGGCGAGGCTCAGCTTCTCCGGCCGCAGCAGCATCACCGGCTTGGCGCCGTCGGCAAGGCGTGTGGCGGCGGCCACTTTCCGTCCGGCTACGTCGATGGCGGTCTCGTTGCCGGAGGTGGAGGCTGCACCACGCAGTATCGTCGAGTCGCCGACGAACTTTCCGACGAACAACGTCTCGGGCTCGTCGTAGAGTTGGCGACCGGTGCCGATCTGCTCGATGCGTCCCTGGTTGAACACGGCGATGCGGTCCGAGAGGACCAGGGCCTCCTCCTGATCGTGCGTGACGTAGACGAAGGTGGTGCCCAATTCCCTGTGGATCCGTTTGATCTCGAGCTGCAGCCATTCACGCAGCTTCTTGTCGAGTGCGCCGAGCGGCTCGTCCATCAAGAGCAGCGGCGGGTCGAATACGATGGCACGTGCCAGCGCGACGCGCTGCTGCTGTCCGCCGGAGAGCTCGCTGGGGAAGCGGTGGCCGAAATCGGCCATCCTCACCATGTCCAGCGCTTTGCGCACCCGGGCCGCGCGATCGGGATTGGCGATGCTGCGCAGGGTCAGCGGATATGCGACGTTCCTGCTCACCGTCATATGCGGGAACAGCGCGTAGTGCTGGAAGACGACGCCGATATTGCGTTTGTGCGCCGGTACGCCGATGACGCTTTTGCCGCCGACATCAAGCGAACCCGAGCTGACTTCGGTGAAGCCGGCGATGACGTTGAGCGTGGTCGTCTTGCCCGAACCGCTGGGTCCGAGCAGCGTCATGAACTCCCCCGGCTCGATGCGCAGCGAGACCTCGTCGAGGGCGATGAAGCTGCCATAGTGCTTGCTGACGGATTTGAGATCTATGGCTGCGCCGCGGGTCGATGGTGAGGCCATGTCAACGTTTTCCCTGTCTCGAACCGATCAACAGCCCCGCCCCGATCACTAGCGACGTCACGATGAAGAGCAGCGTGCCCACTGCCGCAACGGTGGGGTCGGCGTCCCGGGTAATGCTCGAGAATATCTGGACCGGCAGTGTCTTCAGATACGGGCTGGTGATGAACAGCGCGACGATGATCTCGTCGAATGAGGTCACGAACGCAAACAGCAGCCCCGACAGGATGCCCGGCGCGATCAGCGGCAAGGTCACCGTCCTGAACGTCGTCAGCCGGGTCGCGCCGAGGCTGGCCGCAGCAGTCTCCAGCCGTTTGTCGAAGACTTCCAGGCTGGCGGAGACGGCGATGATGACGAAAGGAACGGCGAGCATCGTGTGGGCCAGCACGAAGCCGGTCATGGTGCCGACCAACCGCGTATCGAGATAGACCGCGTAGATTCCGACGGCGAGCACCACCCCCGGCACGACCATTGGCGTGATCAGCAGCGCGCGCAGCACGCCGCTGACGCGACTTTTCATGCGATCGAGGCCGAATGCCGCCAGCGTGCCGATGACGGTGGCGAACAGCGCCGTGACGACGGCGACCTTGAGCGAGCCGACCAGGCTCGCCGACCATTCGGGGTTGGTGAAAAAGTTCTGGTACCACTGCCAGGAAAAGCCGGATGGCGGAAAGGCCAGCGACTTCTTGTCGTTGAACGACATCGGCACGACGACGATTGTCGGTGCGACCAGCCAGACCGCGACCAGCAGGCAGTACAGACCGAGCAGGATTCGACCGGGCTGTTTCATCAGCGTCTCGAGCCCATCTTGTGCGGTTGACGCGACAGCGGTGCTGCGAGCGCGAGCAGGACGAAGGTGGCGATCAACAGCACCACACCCATCGCACCGCCGCGGCCCCAGTTGAGCAGGCTGAGCACCTGGTTCTGGATCAGGGTCGAGAGCATGGTCGACCGCGGACCACCGAGCAGCGCCGGGGTGATGTAGAACCCGAGTGCAAGAATGAAGACAATGATGGCGCCCGCGTAGACGCCCGGAAGCGAGAGCGGCAGATAGACTTGGGCAAAGGCGCGCGCCGGGCTCGCGCCGAGGCTCCGTGCCGCCTGCATGAGCCGCAGGTCGATCGTCTTCATCACCGAATAGAGCGGCAGGATCATGAACGGCAACAGCACCTGAGCCATGCCGATCACCACGCCTGTCTGCGTGCGGATCAGCTTGACCGGGCTAAGGCCGACTGCCCTGATGACGGAGTTGATCACGCCGGAATCCTGCAGCAGGATGACCCATGCCAGAGTGCGCACGACGCCGCTCACCCAGAACGGCACCAGCACGCACAGAATGAGGACGAGCCGCATCCTGGGTCCGACCGCGGTCATCACATAGGCATAGGGATAGCCGGCGATGAGACATACCAGCGTCACCCAGGCGGAGATCGCGAAGGTCCGCTGAAGCACCGTCAGATTGACCGGTGTGCCGAAGAACCAGGCATAGTTCTGCCATCCCCATTGCGGCTCGGAAAAGCTGCGCAAGGTCACGATGGCGAGCGGCAGGCCCAGGCAGATGACGAGCAGCAGCAGCGCCGGCGCGACGAGCCAGAAAGCCTGTCCACGAAACCAGCGCCGCCGGCCGTCTGCCGTGACAGCCGGAACAGTGTCCCGGCTGTCGATTGCTCTCGTTGCCACGGCGGCGGACCTAATTGCCGGCCATCAACCCGTTCCACTTTTCGTTCGCCACCTCGAAGTTCTCCACCCAGAACTTGATGTTCTGCTGATAGCCAAGCTTCAGCTTGTCCGGCGTGTTGGTCATGAACGCCGCGGTGATCTCGTCCACTTCGGGCTTCGCGTCCTTGTGGATCGGGGTATACGAGGTGGTTTTTGCAAGCGTCTCCTGCGCGCTCTTGCCGAGATAGGCGTTGATCAGCGCATGCGCCGCGTCGGGGTCCTTGACGCCCATCGGAATGGTCATCTGATCCATCACCACCAGCCAGTCCTGCCACGCCGGCGTGTACTTCGCGCCGTTCTTCACCGCGGTCATGGCACGTCCGGTCCACATCGCGATCATGTCGGCTTCGCCGGATTCGGCGAGCTGCTGGGAATCGGCGCCGGTCTTCCAGAAGATCGTGTCCGGGCCGAGCGATTTCACCTTCTCGATAGCCTTGTCGATATCGGCAACGGTCATGTTTTCGACCGACCCGCCGGCGGCGAGCAGTGCCTGCTCGATCATGCCGCCGGACAGATCGCCGCTGCCCTCCAGGGCGCGCGAGCCCGGGAATTTCTCGATGTCGAAGAAATCCTTCCAGCTCTTGGGCGGGTTATCCTTGTACTTTTCGGTGTTGTACATCAGCACCACGCCATAGTTCATGGCCGGCACGCTGCATTCGCTGATCTGGCCCTCCGGAATGTTGGACGTATCGATCTTTGAGAAGTCCAGCTTCTGGAACAGCTTGCCGCAATAGACGTAGGGCGGGAAATCGCCGGTATCGACAACGTCCCAGGTGACATTGCCGGACTCGACCTGCGCCTGCAATTTCGAGATCTCGGTTGGCCCGTCGCTGAGCAGCGTCACGCCTGACTTGTCGACGAACTCTTTCAGCGCGGCGATCTGACCATCCTGATAAATGCCCCCATACGAGACGAAGGTGAGCGTCTTGCCCTTGAGCGAGCCCTCTGCTACCTCGCCCGCCACCGGCTTGCTCTGCGCAAGCGCTGCTGTGGTGATCATCAGCAGCCCGAGCGCGGCCACCTGTCCGATCTTGGTCTTCATGTTTTATCTCCCATTTATGTGCACCCGCATTAGTTCGGTCCGTCCAGCTGCGAGCCTTGTCCGGGCGTGTATCGATTGAGTTCCGCCGCGCCACTGGTCGGGGGCGCGATGATCCAGAGCACCTGCGCCGGCTTCTTGCCGACATTCTCTGTACGATGCGGCGTCGAGGTTGCGTATTCGATGCTGTCGCCTTCGTTCATGACGAAGCGCTCGTCTGCCAGCGTCAGCTCGACAGTGCCCTTCAGGACGACGAACATCTCGTGCTTGCCGCCATGCGTGTAAGCTTCGTCGCCGGTCGAGCCGCCGACGTCGAACTCCCCCGAATAAACCTCGAATTCATGGATCGGCCGACGCGACAGCAGCGTCTTTCGGCAACCGTGGCTGATCGGCAGCAGGGGGCGGTCGGCTCTGGTAAGCACCTTGTGGAACCCACCTTCAGTCTGCTCGAACAGCTCGTTGATGCCGAGATCCAGGGCTGCCGCGATCCGCATCAAGGTGCTGGCACTGGCGCCGCTCAGATTGCGCTCGAGCTGGCTGATGAAGCTCGCCGTCGTGCCGACCATGTCAGCCAGCTGGCGAAGCGAAATGCGTCGGGCCATGCGAATGGCCTTGATCCGGCCGCCGACATGCTTGGCCTTGCCGGCTTCCGTCGTCGCCAGCGCGGCTACCTCCGGGAATGTCGCAGGGTCGACTTTCACCGAGTGCCTCCTTCACTTAACACCCTATTAAGTGAAATGTCGGAACGCAAGCCGTTTGTCGAGGCACGGTCCTGGCCCGTCGGCGCGGCTGCGTACGCGGGCGCTGCTCATTTCGTGGGCGAGGCGAAAAAACGGCTGGCGGCGGTCGCGGCCATCGCATCGGCGAGGCCCATCTGCCATTGCGTGCGGCAATAGGCGCGGAAATCGAAGCAAGGCAGGCCCGGGCAGACCTCGAACTCGATGAGGTGGATGCTATCGTCGGCTTCGATCCGGAAATCGACGGAAAACACATCCCGCAGGCCAAGCCCGGCGATCAGGCTTTGCGCGATCCGTCGGATCCTTGCATCGGCTCGCGGCTGGCTGGCGGCAACCGGCAGCAGCACCGGCTCGGCATATGTTCCCGCCGCCCTGGCAGCCTCCCCAGTGTCGCCGTAGAGCGCCAGGCTGTCTTCCATTGTCTGGAAATCACTTCCCGACTCGACAAAGACGATGCCGAGCGCTTCGACGCCGGTGTCCGGCTTCAGACCGAGAAAACTGGCGCGCGCATTGCGCCCGGTGACGTAAGGCTGCACGACGACATCGTCGCGATAGGCAGCGAAGACGCGCCGGCTAAGCTCAAGCGCGTGGCCGAGATCTCTGCTGCGCGAATCCGGCCAGATGCCAATCTTGGCGCCGAGCCGGCTCGGCTTGACGAACCAGCCGGCTAGCGAAGCCGGTGGCTCGACCAGCCAGCGGCCGTCGCGTGCCAAACCGGATTGCGGCACCGGCAGGCCAAGTGCGCCGAGCACGGCGCCGGAGCGGAACTTGTCCTGGCAGAGCGCAAACAGCGCATCATCGGCGCCGAGCAGCTTCAGGCCGTTCAGCCTTGCCAGCGCCGGCGCCGCACCGCCACGGAAATAGGCGATGCCGTCGGTCAGCGTCCACACCAGCGTCGTCTTCGGATCCTCACCGGCAAGCAGATTTGCGGCATCGTCGAGCGCCACCGGGGCGAAGGACAGGCCGCGCGTCTGGCAGGCTGCGGCCAGCGCGTCGAACTCAGGGGCGATGTCGGTCGATTGCGCCAGATAGGAGGCGATTTCGGCGGCGCGCCCCGGCACGTGGCCATCGGCAACCAGCCGCTCGAAGCAGGCGTTTTCCGGCTCGTAGACTAGGATCAGCTTCGGCCTGCGGCTTGACATGGCATCAACGATTCCTGGCGATGAACGGGCCTGGCAGCGCGACTGCCTACCATCGCATCGCGGATGTATCAGGCTTTCGCGAAATCGACGTCAGCCTAGGCAAATCAGCACGCGCGGCTCGAAGCGGCCGTTGACCGGAATGTCGAGCAGAAACGTCATGCCGGCTTGCGGGTCCAGCAGGCGCTGTTTCTTATCCTTGCCCGACCAGGCGGAGGTGACCGCCAGCCGGTCGGCATTCCTGCCGACAAAGGCCGGGCAGGACGGCTGCGTCACCGGCATCGCGACCGAACGGATGAGCTTGCCGTCAGGTCCGTAGGCTTCAACGACGCTGCCGCCCCAGCACGCGTTCCACAGGACACCGTCGCGATCGAGCACCGAACCGTCGACATAGCCCTTGGCCTTGCGGTGATCGACGAAGATTTTTGGCTCGCCAGCCGGCAGGCCGGTCGCCGGATCGCAGCCGACGCGCATCAACAGGCCGGTGCTGGTATCGGTGTAATGGGCAACGGTTCCATCTTCGGAAAAACAGATCGAGTTCGACACCGTGATGTCTGAATAGAGCCGGCGCAATTCACCCCTGAAGAACCAGTAGATCGAGCCAGCGGCCTTTGCCTCGCCCTTGCCCATCGTGCCGACCCAAAAGGCGCCGCAGGGATGGACGCGCGAATCGTTCGAGCGCGTCGCCGGATTGTCGGCCTCGATGGCCGTATGCAGCGTCATTTTGCCGGTCGCCACGTCGCGGACATGCAGGCCGGTTTCGGTGGCGATCAACTGTCTTTTGTCGTCGACGACGGCGATCGCGCTGGCCATTTGGCCAAGCTCGTGGATTTTGACGGCACCGCCGGACAGGGGCTTTTCCAGAAGCTGGCCGTTGACGATGTCGAACCAGTAGAGCGTTTCGGTGGCGGGGTCATAGCTCGGGCCTTCGCCGAGCTGACAGACATGGTCGGAAAAAACCGAAACGATGGCTTCGCTCATGGCGCTGCTCCAAACGCTGCGTCCCAGGCCGCGACTGCGGCCTGGGCCCGCGTTGCCACCTCGTCGACGCTCATACCAGGCTTGAACAGGCTGGAGCCGAGGCCGAAGACGCTGACACCGGCCGCCTTGTAGCCGGCAAAGTCCTTCTCCGACACGCCGCCGACCGCGCCGACCAGCGTCTCAGCCGGCAAAACGGCGCGCATCGCCGCGATCCCGGCCGCGCCGAGCACGCTGGCCGGGAAGAATTTCAGCGCCGAGGCGCCGAGCCGGATGGCTTGGAAGGCTTCGGTCGGCGTGAATACGCCCGGCATCGTCACCATCCCGTAATTCATGGCGCGACCCATGACCTCCGTATCGATGTTGGGGCTGACCAGCAGCCGCCCGCCGGCCTTGTTCAGTCCGTCGACATCGGCTGCGGTCAACACAGTCCCCGCGCCGACCAATGCCGTCGCCGGCAGCGCCTCAACAATTCTCGCGATGGAGACAAACGGATCCGGCGAATTGAGCGGCACTTCGATCGCTTCGATGCCGGCCTCGAAGATCGCCCGGCCGACGGCCACCGCCTCGTCCGGCTTGAGGCCGCGCAGGATGGCGACAAGCCCGCGCTCGAGCTTCGGAAACGATGCGGTCTCGGTCATGCGGCAACTCCGCTTCCAGTAATCATGCCATTTTTGCGCGCCGCCTCGATGAGACCGGCACGCACCGCCTCGTCGGCATCGACGGCTCTCACCGCAAGCCCGGCAAGACCGAGCGCCTCAGTGTAGAGGGTGCCGAGCGCGCCGGATGCGACCAGCACGATCGACGCCGCGCCTTTTCGATAGCGGCGGCTGGCCGAGGCGATCTCGCCGCCGATCAGCAGGCCGGACAGGCAGGCAGCGGCATCGTCGGGTTTCAGGTTCTGCAAAAGGCCCGCAGCGCGGATCGAGAACAGCCTCGATGTGACATCGCCGCCCTCGGCCAGCGCGATCTCGCACCAGCGCTGGAAAAACGGGTTGCCTGGTGCAACCGGCTTGGGCTGCTCGCCCAGCGAATGGCGCAGGATCGAATGCGCCGCCAGCACCGAAAACAGCTCGCCGGTCGGCCAGGTGCCAAAACCGGCAACGGCGCCGTCCTCGACCAGCACCCATTTGGAGTGGGTGCCGGGCATGCAGACGAGATGGCGGCTTGTTGCCGGCAAACCGGCGCCGGCAAGCTGCGTTTCCTCGCCGCGCATGACGTCGGGCGCGTCGGCCTGGCGCTGGGCAAGGCCCGGCACAATGCGGATGTCGCGGCGCTGGCCGGGAACGCGCGCAGCACCGGCAAGGATGGCGCCGATCGGCGCCGGCACGCTGACATAGGGCGCCTCCAGCCAGCCCTGGCGCGAGCCGGCCATGCCGCAGATGATCACGGGCATCGTTTCCGGCGCGCCCATCGCCGCCAGATGTCCTTCGAGGATGGTCGAAAACCCGGCCGCCTGCGCGGTGATCAGCCCGTCGTCGCCGCGACGCTCGGCAAGGACGTTTCCGGCCTCATCGACCAGCCAGACCCTGAGACGGGTGGTGCCCCAGTCGACGGCGGCCACAGAAGGCACGTTGCTCGCTGAGTTCACAGGAAGCCCCCATCGACGATCAGCATCTGTGCGGTCAGCATGCGCGAAGCGTCCGACGCCAGGAACAGCACCGTGCCGACGATGTCTTCCGGCTGCATCACCTGCTTGATGCATTGCTTGGCCACGTGGGCGGCGAGCGCCTGTTCGGTGACCCAGAGCTGCTTCTGCCGCTCGGTGATCACCCAGCCGGGTGCGATCGCATTGACGCGAATGCCGTCGGCGCCGAGCTTGCCGGCAAGCCCCTTGGTCAGGCCGACGATCCCGGCCTTGGCGGCGGTATAGGCCGGCATGTCGGGGTGATTGATCAGGAACGACGTCGACGTGAAGTTGATGATCGAGCCGCCGCCGGCGCGCTTCATGCCCGGCGCCACCGCCTGTGCGGAGAAGAAATGCGGGCGCAGGTTGACCGCCTGGTTGTTGTCCCAGAACTCCACGGTGACGTCTTCCACCGCGTGGCGATCGTCAAGTGCTGCATTGTTGACCAGCACGGTGACGTCGCCATGCGCCTCTGCCGCCCTGGCGGCCGAAGCCCGCAGCGCCTCGACGTCGCGTATGTCGGTCTTGAGATAGAGGGGGCGGCGGCCGAGATCCTTTTCGATGCGGTCGGCCAGCGCCAGGCTCGGGCCGTCGGCGATGTCGATGAAGGCGACCTTTGCCCCCTGGCGGGCAAAACCCTCGGTCAGCGCCGCGCCAATTCCGGAGCCGCCGCCGGTAATCAGCACCGAAGCGCCCTCAAGGTCGGCAAAGCGCGCCGATGGCATCATTTTTTTCTCCCTGCGCATGACCCCGAAAATCGATTTCGATTTTCGGAAGGATCATGCGCAAATCAAAGTGCTACAGCGTCGTTTGCGCATCCAAAAGGACGCGCGGCGCCGTAGGCTCGGTCGGCGCGCATCCTAGCCAGACCGGTCGGGGGAGCAAGGGAGAAAACGCAAATTCGCGGGCTTGTGTCTGACAAGTCGCTCGTCAGATCGCCTTGAGCGCAAGGTGCCACGGAGCGAATTTCTGGGATAGCCGAGCGTGGCATCGAAACCAACCGGCCCGCCGAACAGGAATCGTTGCTGCCGGCGCAGCCGAACTGGGCAAGGCGCTCCGCCTGCGCCTCAGCTACGCCCAGCAGGCAATCCTCAAAATGTCGCGATTGGCAGATGACCGGGGAGGTTGTAAGGGCAAGCAGCCCATCCGATCCGCCGGAGATCCGCCATGCCTCTGAAAATCGCTGTCCAGATGGACCACATCTCCACCGTCTCGATTGCCGGCGACACGTCGTTTGCGCTGTCGCTGGAAGCGCAGCGGCGCGGCCACCAGCTGTTCCATTATACGCCCGACCGGCTGTCGCTGCGCGACGGCAAGGTGTTTGCCGGCGTCGAGGAAATGCAGGTCCGCGACGAGAAGGGCAGTCACTATTCGCTCGGCGAGAAAGTGCGCACCGACCTGTCGGAGATGGACGTCCTCCTGCTCAGGCAGGACCCGCCTTTCGACATGAACTACATCACCACGACGCATATGCTCGAGCGCATCCATCCCAGGACGCTGGTGGTCAACGACCCGGCCTGGGTGCGCAACAGCCCGGAAAAGATCTTCGTCACCGAGTTTCCCGACCTGATGCCGGAAACGCTGATCACCAAGGACAGCCAAGAGGTTGCCGCCTTCCGCAAGGAATTCGGCGACATCATCGTCAAGCCGCTCTACGGCAATGGCGGCGCCGGCATCTTCCACCTTCACGAGGCCGATCGCAACCTCGCCTCGCTGCTCGAAATGTTCGGCCAGATGTTCCGCGAGCCCTACATCGTTCAGCGTTATCTGAAGGAGGTGCGAGCCGGCGACAAGCGCATCATCCTGATCGACGGCGAGCCGGTCGGCGCCATCAACCGGGTGCCGGCCGAGACTGATTCACGCTCCAACATGCATGTCGGCGGCCGCGCCGAAAAAACGGAACTAACGGAGCGCGAACGCGAGATCTGCGCCCGCATCGGCCCGTCGCTGAAAGAGCGCGGTTTCATCCTCGTCGGCATCGACGTGATCGGCGACTACATGACCGAGATCAACGTGACGTCGCCGACCGGCGTGCGCGAGGTAAAACGCTTCGGCGGCGCCGATATCGCCAGCCTGTTCTGGGATGCGGTTGAGGACAAGCGCAAGTAGCACCCATGCTTGCCGGAACAGCGGTTTTCCGATCCGTAGCCGATGCGACGCCATCAAGGCACCACGTTCGATTGTTCCCGTAATGTTCTTGCCTTTGCCCAAAATCTGTGGTTGTCTCAGATGACGCCGTTCGCGGCATGATCGCATGGGCTTCGGGCGGGCCCATGTCCGGGGGCAGAAAAGATGGTTGCGCGGGTCCGTACGGTCGCTTTCCAGGGCATCGAGGCCGTGCCGGTCGACGTGCAGGTGATGATCGCGCCCGGCAAGGTCAACATGCACATCGTCGGCCTCGGCGACAAGGCGGTGGCCGAAAGCCGGGAGCGGGTGCAGGCGGCGCTGCACGCATCGGGCCTGTCGATGCCGTCGAAGAAGGTCACCGTCAATCTGGCGCCCGCCGATCTGCCCAAGGAAGGCAGCCATTACGATTTGCCGATCGCGCTTGGCCTGATGGCGGCGCTTGGCGCCATTCCAGGCGACATGCTGGCCGGCTATGTCGTGCTTGGCGAACTGTCGCTCGACGGCACCATCGCCGCGGTGGCCGGCGCGCTGCCGGCGGCGATCGGCGCCAATGCCGAAGGCAAGGGCCTGATCTGTCCTTTCGCCTGCGGTCCGGAAGCGGCGTGGGCCGGCAAGGATTTCGACATTCTGGCGCCGCGCAGCCTGATCGCCATCGCCAATCATTTTCGCGGCACGCAGGTGCTGTCGCGGCCGGAGGCCGGCATCCATGCCTCGGCGCGCGACCTGCCGGATCTTGCCGACATCAAGGGCCAGGAGACCGCCAAGCGGGCACTCGAAGTGGCGGCGGCCGGCGGCCATAACATGCTGATGATCGGTCCGCCAGGATCGGGAAAATCGATGCTGGCGCAGCGGCTGCCGTCGATCCTGCCGCCGCTGGCGCCGCGGGAATTGCTCGAAGTCTCGATGATCGCCTCGGTGGCAGGCGAGCTTGGCGAAGGCAAGCTGACCGACCGGCGGCCGTTCCGCGCGCCGCACCATTCGGCCTCGATGGCGGCGCTGGTCGGCGGCGGCCTGCGCGTGCGGCCGGGCGAGGCCTCGCTGGCCCATCACGGCGTGCTGTTCCTCGACGAGTTTCCCGAATTCTCGCCGCAGGCGCTAGATGCGCTGCGCCAGCCGCTGGAGACCGGCGACTGCATGATCGCCCGCGCCAATCATCGCGTCACCTATCCGGCGCGCATCCAACTGGTCGCGGCGATGAACCCGTGCCGCTGCGGCATGGCTGGCGAGCCGGGCTATCGCTGCCTGCGCGGCGATCGTTGCCGCACCGACTACCAAGCGCGCATTTCCGGCCCGCTGCTCGACCGCATCGATCTCCGGATCGAGGTGCCGGCGGTCTCGGCCAGCGATCTGATCCGACCGGACCGGGCGGAGAAGAGTGCCGATGTGGCGCTGCGCGTGGCCCGCGCCCGGACAACCCAGCGCGAACGTTTCGAGCGGCTCGGCGCGACCTCCGTCACCACTAACGCGCACTGCTCACCCTCTGTTATCGAGGAGATCGCGATGCCGGATGCATCAGGCCTGTCGCTGCTCAGGGATGCCAGCGAAAAGCTTGGCTTTTCAGCGCGGGCCTATCACCGGGTGCTGAAGGTGGCGCGGACGCTGGCCGATCTCGAGGCCAGCGAGACGGTCGGCCGCATCCATCTGGCCGAGGCGATTTCGTACCGCATGAGTTCGGAGCGAATGGCGCAGGCGGCGTGACGTTCCCCTCCCGCTTGAGGGAGGGTGACCGGCCCGGCCCGCAGGAGCTCGACAGTCTGACGCTACGCAGCCTGATCGCGATCGCCAGTCAATTCGGCGGCAGCTACTTAACCGGAATCATGAGATGTGCGTAGGGAGTGCCCGCCCACATCACATATGGCCTGGACGTGTCAGGCTTGGGGTCAGCCGGATAGCCCTGCATCATGTCCATTGCGTTGACGATCATCACGTGCGGTCCGGTCTCCACCCAATTGTTGCCTTCCTCGGGCTTCGTCGCATAAGGATCGGTGTTGCTGCCATCGGTGCCGCCTGCCAGCATATACATGAAGCCGACCTTGCCCTTGGGCGGTTCCTTTTTTCCAATCCACGCCATCGCCCATTCCATCGCGTTGGCATCTCCACACATTGGATCCGGGCCAGGTGTGGCCGGGTTGTCCGGCATGCACCAGAAGCCGTTTGTGCCCTCGCGCAGTGTGCGCATTGCACCCTTCTCATCCATAGCGTGGATCGCAGCGCCGCTTGCTACAGCGGGGGGTGCGGCGGATTCAGCGCTCTTGATCATCGCAGCGTCATCGGCGGCTGCGCCTTGCATCGCAACCAAACTGCCCGCCGCCACAAGGGCAGCGACCATCAGAAGCCGTTTCATGGCCGTTCTCCGGTTTTGAGTTGATCTTGTGCATGATGTCGGACGCACGGCCTCCCAGAGCCGTTTGTCGGTGATTAAATCGTAGCAGATCGCGTGCACCGGGACAACGACGTGTTCGTAATTGCTAATATCTGTCGGGTTATACTAAAACTCTGTACGCGCTATCGAGGGGCCTTCCTTCGCCTTCAGCTCGAGCCGCCGCGCGTGCAGCACCGGCTCGGTGTAGCCGTTGGGCTGGACCCGGCCCTTGAAGACGAGGTCGCAGGCGGCCAGGAAGGCAATCGACTTGTCGAAGTCAGGGGCCATCGGCCGGTAGAGCGGATCGCCTGCGTTCTGGCGGTCGACGACGCCGGCCATGCGCTTCATCGTCTCCATCACCTGGTCTGAGGTGCACACGCCGTGATGCAGCCAGTTGGCGATGTGCTGCGAGGAGATGCGCAGCGTCGCGCGGTCCTCCATCAGGCCTATGTCATTGATGTCAGGCACTTTCGAGCAGCCGACGCCCTGGTCGATCCAACGCACGACATAGCCCAGAATGCCTTGCGCGTTGTTGTCGAGCTCGTTCTGGACCTCCTCCGGCGACCAGTTCGGCCGCACCGCTACCGGCACCGACAAGATGTCGTCGAGCTTTGCCTTGGGGCGGCTCTTCAGCGCCGCCTGCACAGCGTCGACGTCGACCTTGTGGTAGTGGGTGGCGTGCAGCGTCGCCGCTGTCGGCGACGGCACCCAGGCGGTGTTGGCGCCGGCCCTGGGATGGGCGATCTTTTCCGCCAGCATCGCCGCCATCAGATCGGGCATCGCCCACATGCCCTTGCCGATCTGGGCGCGGCCGGCCAGCCCGCATTCCAGCCCGGTGTCGACGTTCCAGGCTTCGTAGGCGGCAATCCAGGCGGCCTGCTTCATGTCGCCCTTGCGGATCATCGGGCCGGCTTCCATCGAGGTGTGGATCTCGTCGCCGGTGCGGTCGAGGAAACCGGTGTTGATGAAGACGACGCGATCCTTGGCGGCGCGGATCGCCTCCTTGAGGTTGACGGTGGTGCGCCGCTCCTCGTCCATAATGCCCATCTTGATGGTGTTTTTCGCCATGCCGAGCAGCGCCTCGACACGGTCGAATATCTCGACGGCGAAGGCGACTTCCTCCGGCCCGTGCATCTTGGGCTTTACGACATACATCGAGCCCGCGCGGGAATTGGCGCGTCGTCCGTTCGGGCCGACATCGTGCAGCGCGATCAGCGCCGTCATCGCCGCATCCATTATGCCTTCCGGCACTTCGTTGCTGTCGCGAACTGTAATCGCCGGATTGGTCATGAGGTGGCCGACGTTGCGGATCAGCATCAGCGAGCGGCCAGGCAGGGACAGCGCGCCACCATCAGGCGCGGTGTACGACCGGTCGGGATTGAGTTTACGCGTAAACGTGCTGCCGGCCTTGGTGATCTCCTCGGCAAGGTCGCCCTTCATCAGGCCGAGCCAGTTGCGGTAGACCAAAACCTTGTCCTGCGCATCGACCGCCGCGACCGAATCCTCGCAGTCCTGGATGGTCGTCAGCGCCGATTCCAGCACGACATCGGCAATGCCGGCCGGATCGGTCTTGCCGATCTGGTTGCTGCGGTCGATCGATATTTCGACATGCAGGCCATTGCGGGTGAGCAGGACGGCTTCGGGATTATCGGCGTCGCCGCGATAGCCGGCAAACTGTTTGGGATCGGCGAGCGTGGTGGCGCCGGCGCCCTCGCCCAGCCGCAGCATGCCGTTGGCCACGGCAAGCCCGTTCACCCCTGCCCATTTGCCGGTCGTCAGCGGGACCGATTCGTCGAGAAAACCCTTCGCCCAGGCAATGACCTTGGCGCCGCGCACGGGATTGAATCTCCCGCCCTTCTCGGCGCCGTCGGTCTCGGGAATGGCATCGGTGCCGTAGAGCGCATCATAGAGCGAGCCCCAGCGCGCATTGGCGGCATTCAGCGCGTAACGCGCGTTCATCACCGGCACTACCAATTGCGGCCCTGCAACCACCGAGATCTCGGGGTCGACATTGTCCGTCGCGACGGAGAAGGCCGGCCCTTCCGGCGCGAGATAGCCGATTTCCCTCAGGAAACCCTTGTAGGCTTCCATGTCGCTGGGTGCGCCATTGTCGCGATACCAGTGGTCGATCTGGCCTTGCAGCGCGTCGCGCTTTGCGAGCAGAGCCCGGTTCTTCGGCGCCAAATCATCCACGATGGCGGAGAAACCGGTCCAGAAGGCGTCGGCTGCAATGCCGGTGCCCCGCAGCGCCTCGTTCACGACGAAATCATAAAGCTCGCGGGCAATCCGCAATCCGGCGATTTCGACGCGATCGGTCATCGGGGCTTCTCCAGACGAAAGGCTTTGGCCGGGCCTTTGACATGTCAAGGTGGCAGGGTCAATTCAGCTTAGGGTGAAGGTAGGCATTTTTCGCCGCCGGCCAAAGCTGCCAATCTCCCTCGAGGGGAGATGCCCGGCAGGCCCGAGTTCCTCGCCCCCGCAAAGCGGGGGAGAGGTGGCCGCGAAGCGGACGGAGAGGGGGCATTCGTAAGGCGCAGTCCCGCTCTCCGTCTCGGCTTCGCCGAGCCACCTCTCCCCCACTTCGTGGGGGCGAGGAACCCAAGCTGGAATGATGCCGCGATCGACAGCCCCTCTGTCCTGCCGGACATCTCCCCCACAAGGGGGAGATTACCCGCCCTACACCGCGATCCTTGGCCTGCCCGACGCCACCGCCACCACATGGGCCTCGATAAACATGCGCTGGCCCTCGACGGTCGAGACGCGGAATTCGCTGGCGATCTCGATTTCGGCGCTGTCGGTGCCGGCGTCCCTGGCCCGCCCGGCGGCAATGGTGCGGACCTCGTTTTCCGCTGCCGCGATCGCCGCCGCCTCGTCATTGAAGTCACGCACGCTTTCGCCTGAGGCGACGCGAAACAGCCCTTCCTGGGGCTGGCTGACGCGCGCCTCCGCCGAAACCCTGACCTGGCCGACGACGGCGCCGAGCGCATTGGCGACATCGGTATCTTCGGGCACCACGCAGTCATGGCCGACCAGCGGTGGCAGCCCGGCATAATGCAGCGGCGCCGAGGCGCCGAGGCCGATGACCGGGCGGTCGAGGGCGACGCTCAGCCGTGCGATGCCGGGATGGGAATCGACGGCGCGCTGGACCAGCGCGTGCGCCACGGTCGCCGCGCCGTCCAGCCCGTCCTCGGCAAAGGCGGTTTCGAGGACGACTTCCGCCGACAGCCGGGTCAGCGTGGTCAGCACCCGTTCCGAGATCGCCTCCGGTGAGGCGGCGATCGCCTGCCCGCGGCCGTCGCGCCTGCGGGCGAACAGCTCGGCACCGAGCCGAGCCGTGGCGGCATCCCAGTTGGCCTGCTTGCCCAGCACATGGGCGGCGTCCGACGGCGTAAAACCGGCGACATGCACCAGCCCGCGCGACACCAACCGGTTCAAGGTGGCGTTCTGGGCGTTTGATGTCAAAAGCCTGTCGACGGCGAGGGGCGTCGAGCCGATCAGTTCATAAAGCTTGGCCTCGGCGCCGGTCAGGCCGGCAGCCAGCCGCTCCGGCACGCCAGTCCTGACCGCCAGCCGGCCATCCATGCGGCTGGGGTTGGCCGCGCGGATTTGGCGTTCCAGTTCGACGGTCACCGCTTCGCCATGCATCATGCCGGCCAGCGCCAGCGGCACCAGGCGGCGCGGCCCGAGCAGGATTCTTGGGTTGAGCGCGCCATCCTCCAGCGCCACTTCGGAATCGCCGCCGAGCCCAAAGGTGCGCATGGCCACCGCCTCGACCATGGTGCGGAAACCGCCGACGGTGGCGCCTTCCGGGTCAAGCCTGGGACGGCCCTGGTCGAGCACGGCAACGTCGGTGGTGGTGCCGCCGATGTCGGAGACGACTGCATTGTCGAGGCCGGTCATGTGGCGAGCGCCGACAAGGCTGGCGGCCGGGCCTGAAAGAATCGTCTCGATCGGCCGCTGGCGGGCGAAGGCGGCCGAAACCAGCGCGCCGTCGCCGCGCACCACCATCAGCGGGGCGGCGATGCCGCGCGCGGCAAGAAAGCCCTCGGTCGCCGCCACCAGCCGGTCGATCATCGAGATCAGCCTCGCGTTGAGCAGCGTCGTCAGCGCCCGGCGCGGGCCGCCGAGCTTGGCCGAAAGCTCGTGGCTGGCGGTGACCGGCAGGCCTGTTATGTCGCGGATCAGGTTCCGCGCGCTTAGCTCATGCGCCGGGTTGCGGGTGGCGAAATAGGCGCAGACGGCAAAGCCGGACACCGAGGCGCCGAGTTCCGGCAGCGCTGCCTCCAGCCCGGACAGATCGAGTTTTGCCGCATTGCCGTGGACATCGTGGCCGCCGGGGCAGAACACGACAGGGTCGGTGCCGAGTGCGGCCTTCAGCCCGTCGCGGGCAAGGTCGCCCTCGGAAAAGCCGATCATCACCAGCGCGACGCGGCCGCCTTGGCCCTCGACCAGCGCGTTGGTGGCAAGCGTCGTCGACATCGACACCAGTTTTATTGCTGCCGGATCGGTGGCGGCTTTTTGCAGCACCGCATCGACCGCGCCCGAAATGCCGACCGCCAGATCGTGGCGTGTGGTCAGCGCCTTGGCCTTGGCCAGAACCTTTCCGTTAGCGCCACCGGCTTCCGACCACAGCACGGCATCGGTATAGGTGCCGCCGGTGTCGATGCCGAGGAACAGGGGGGAGGATTTGGCGGTCATTGGCGGATCCGGGATTTTGCTCCCCGCCCTTAGCCGATACGCGCCGGCGGATAAAGCCGCGAGCGCTGGGCCACGAAGCATGATCCCCCTCAGCTACGCGCGGACGGCTTCTCAATCGCCCATCTTCAGCGCCTGGATAAACGCCTCCTGCGGGATGTCGACCTTGCCGAACTGGCGCATCCGCTTCTTGCCCTCTTTCTGCTTGTCGAGCAGCTTGCGCTTGCGCGAGACGTCGCCGCCGTAGCATTTGGCGGTGACATCCTTGCGCAGCGCCGAGATCGTCTCGCGGGCGATGACCTTGCCGCCGATTGCCGCCTGGATCGGGATCTTGAACAGATGGTTCGGGATCAGTTCCTTCAGCTTCTCGCACATCAGCCGGCCGCGCTTTTCTGCCGCCGTGCGGTGGACCAGCATCGACAGCGCGTCGACCGGCTCCTCATTGACCAGGATCGACATCTTGACCAGGTCGCCTTCCTTGTAATCGGTAAGGTGATAGTCGAAGGAGGCGTAGCCCTTGGAGATCGACTTCAGCCGGTCGTAAAAGTCGAAGACGACCTCGTTGAGCGGCAGGTCATAGGTCAGCATGGCGCGCTTGCCGACATAGGACAGGTCGGCCTGGATGCCGCGCCGGTCCTGGCAGAGTTTTAGGATGCCGCCGAGATACTCGTCCGGCGTCAGGATGGTGGCGCGGATCCACGGCTCCTCGATGGCCGATATCTTGACCACGTCGGGCATGTCGGCGGGGTTGTGCAATTCCTTGGTCGTGCCGTCGTTCAACAGCAGCCGGTAGACGACCGACGGCGCCGTGGCGATGAGGTCGAGGTTGAACTCGCGCTCCAGCCGCTCCTGGATGATTTCCAGATGCAGCAGGCCGAGGAAGCCGCAGCGATAGCCGAAACCGAGCGCGGCGCTGGTTTCCATTTCAAAGGAGAAAGAAGCGTCGTTGAGGCGCAGCTTGCCGACTGCGGCGCGCAGATCCTCGAAATCGGCGGCGTCGACCGGGAACAGGCCGCAGAACACCACCGGCTGCGCCGGCTTGAAGCCGGGCAGGGCCTGTGCCGTCTGGCGCTTGTCCTCGGTGATGGTGTCGCCGACGCGGGTGTCGGCGACTTCCTTGATCGAGCCGGTGAAGAAGCCGAACTCGCCGGGGCCGAGCTCGTCTACATTGATGCGGGCCGGCGTGAAGACGCCGGTGCGCTCGACCAGGTACTTGGCGCCGGTGCCCATCATGCGAATGGTCTGGCCCTTCTTCAGCACGCCGTCGATGATGCGGACCAGCACGATGACGCCGAGATAGGCGTCGTACCAGCTGTCGACCAGCATCGCCTTCAGCGGGGCAGCAATGTCGCCCTCGCGCGGCGGCGGCAAATCGTTGACGATCGACTCCAGCACATCGGGAATCCCGAGGCCGGTCTTGGCCGAGATCAGCACGGCGTTGGAGGCATCGATGCCGATCACCTCCTCGACCTGCTCGCGGATGCGCTCGGGCTCGGCGGCCGGCAGGTCGACCTTGTTCAGCACCACGACGATCTCGTGGTTGTTGTCGATGGCCTGATAGACATTGGCCAATGTCTGCGCCTCGACGCCTTGCGAGGCATCGACGACCAGCAGCGAGCCCTCGCAGGCGGCCAGCGACCGCGACACTTCATAGGCGAAGTCGACATGGCCGGGCGTGTCGATCAGATTGAGGATATAATCCTCGCCATTGCTGGCGTGGTATTTCAGCCGCACCGTCTGCGCCTTGATGGTAATGCCGCGCTCGCGCTCGATATCCATCGAGTCCAGCACCTGCTCCTTCATGTCGCGCAGCTCCAGCCCGCCGGTCAGCTGGATCAGCCGGTCGGCAAGCGTGGATTTGCCATGGTCGATATGCGCGACGATGGAGAAATTGCGGATGTTCTTGATCGGCGTGGTCATGTCGGGCGCTTTAGCAGGGGCAGCTTGCCCGGGCAAGCGGCCGGGCGTGCGGCCGGGGCAATCGCTGAGGTTTGCGCTGCCGGACGGGGGGCGCAACACCGTTAAGCTTTGATCCATCAGATTAGAGCATAGTCCGCGCCCTGCGTGATAGGCCACGAGCTGTCACCGTATGGGGGCCAAGCAATGCTACAATCTGGACGTCATTTTCTCAATTCCGAGAGCGGCTCCCTCGCGCCGATACTCGCCATCATGCTTATCCCGATGTGTGCCGCTCTGGGCTTTTCAATCGACTACAACTCAGCCGTTGCGACCAGGGGATCGATGCAGAATGCGCTCGATGCCGCGACCCTGTCGATCACGACGCTGCCAACCAGCACGTCACTGGCGGACCGTCAGGTGAAACTGCAGGAGTCGTTTACGGCCAATAGCGGGCAAGGCATCGCCAAGCTCGACGGCTTCGTCGTCGCTGCCGACGGCACCGCCAGCATCAATGCTTCGGCCAGCTTTGCCATGCCGACGAACTTCATGCAGATCGCCCACGCCGACACGGTGCAGATCGGCGTCGCGTCGGCGGTGCGCAAGCGGCCGGCGCTGGTGCAGACCACGTTCAAGATCGACAAAGTGTCGGGCCATTGGGCCAAGACGATGAGACTCTACGGCACGAAATTCGGCGAGACGGCGGCCAACCCGCTGATGAAGATCACCTATGTCTACAACAACTTTGGTGATCCGAAAGGCTACGGCACGTCCACCGTGTACACGGTCAACGGAGCGACGGAAACGAAGGTCCAGGAACAAAAATGCACGACCAAGACGGTGCAGAATTTCAACAACCTGCCCACTGGAGCGATCACCCAGACGAGCGGCAACAAGAAATACCTGACCACCTGCACCAACACCATGTATCCCGCGAACGGCGCCGGCGCGGTGATCGACGTCAGCCTGATGGATGTGCTGTACCTGCAGATGGATGTGCCGTCGGCCCAAACACCCAAGCTCAAGTCGAACGACGCGAACACATCGAATCGGTTGTACATCGACGGCGTTGAAGTCGCGAACGGCAAACTGGTGGACATCTTCACCGCCGTGCCGTGCGGCCAACCCAGCCAGCAGGCCTGGGAAGATGGCGGCAATCCCGTACCGGCTCCGGTGTCCAACGCCGACTTCTTCTACACCGTGACCGGCAAATGCGATTTCAACCAGCGGCCTTCGCAAACAGTGCTTACGCAATAGGCCGGCGACCGCGGCGCGCCCAGAAGGGGCGCGGGTCCGCACAGCATCAGATTTCAACGCCGTCCGGCCGCCCCGGGCGGCGTTTTTGTGTGGGCAACGGTTCGAAATTCGAAGGCGTAGGGTGACGCCGTTTGGCTTCCCCCTTGTGGGAGGGGAAGGACCGATCACGAAGCGGTGATGGCTGTAACGAAGGCCCAGGCAGCGGCGAACAGCTGATGTGATCGCCATTCCGGCGCGCCACCAACCCTGGGAGACCATCATGACCAACCTCACCCGCCTGACCTTGCCGGCACTTGCCTTGGCGCTTTGCTCGACGGCGCTTTTTGCCGGCGGCGTTGCGCGCGCCGAAGATGCGATGAAGCCGGCCGATGCGATGGCGACTGACGCCATGAAGCCGGCGACCGACGCGATGAAGCCCGCGGATCCGATGGCGGCCGAAAAGATGAAGGACTGCATGGACAAGGCTGCCATGGAAACCGACGCGATGAAGAAGGACGAGGCGACCAAGACCTGCGACGCGATGGGGACGGCCAAGTAGGCCGCGTCCGGAACCGGGCGCGGCCGGTGCACGCGCCGCACAGCAATGTGAGACCGCGACGGACCTATCTGTCGTATAGTCTTAAACTCATGCAGGGAGATCAGAGATGACCGGCATTGAAAAAACCGCCGCGAAACGATTGATGAACGTGGCCAGGGGCGCGCTTGCGGCGCTGATGCTCGCGGCGGCCGGCGCCGCCTTGTGGCAGACGCCGGCAATCTCGGCCGAGGCGGCGGTGGTGATCCCGCCGCCGGCGGTGGACGAAAAACCCGCCGCCGGCGCGGCCAAGGCGGTCTTCGCCGGCGGCTGCTTCTGGGGCGTGCAAGGCGTGTTCCAGCACGTCAAGGGCGTGACCAGCGCCGTCTCCGGCTATGCCGGCGGCGACAAGGACACCGCCGTCTACGAGACGGTCGGCACCGGCCGGACCGGGCGTGCCGAGGCCGTCGAGATCATCTACGAGCCGTCCAAAGTCACTTACGGCCAGTTGCTGCAGGTGTATTTCTCGGTCGCGCACAACCCGACGCAGCTGAACTACCAGGGTCCGGACCGCGGCCCGCAATACCGTTCGACGATCTTTGCCGAAAGCGACGCGCAGAAGAAGATCGCCGAGAGCTATATCGCCCAGCTCGACAAGGCCAACGTGTTTCCGGAGCCGATCGTGACTACGCTGGAGACGGGGAAAAAATTCTATCCGGCCGAGGACTACCACCAGGACTTTTTGACGCTGAACCCGACCTATCCCTACATCGTCTACAACGACCTGCCCAAGGTCGAGAATTTGAAGACGCTGTTTCCAGACCGCTACAGCGACAAGCCGGTGCTGGTGCTGGCCGGCAACAAGAGCTGATCTTTGCCCGTGTGTACTTGGTGCGTCCTAATGGACGCATGTCGGCGTCAGGTGTGGTGAGGTACCAGGTCAGGCCGCGCCGAAAATGGTGGATTCCGAGAACCGGAACGGAGCGTACTTTCGGGTACGCGAGTAGCGCCGGTTGCAGGCCGGCTGAATATCAACACAGCTTATTGCACGCCCAGAAACTGCCGGAGCTCCGGCGTCCTGGGATTGGAAAAAACGTCCTCGGGGGCGCCGATCTCATGGACGCGGCCCTGATGCATGAAGACGACGCGCGAGCAGACGTCGCGGGCAAAGCGCATCTCGTGGGTGACCATCACCAGCGTCATGCCTTCCGCCGCCAATTCCTTGACGACGGCCAGCACCTCGGCGACGAGCTCGGGATCGAGCGCCGAGGTGATCTCGTCGCATAGCAGCGCGATGGGCTGCATGGCGAGCGCCCGGGCGATCGCCACGCGCTGCTGCTGGCCGCCGGACAATTCGTCCGGCAACGCATCGAACTTGTGGGCGAGACCGACGCGGTCGAGCATTTTTCGCGCGACCGCCTCGGCGTCCTTCTTCGGCGTCTTCTTCACCACCATCTGCGACAGCATGACATTGCCACCGGCGGTGAGATGCGGGAACAGGTTGAATTGCTGAAAAATCATGCCGACCTTCAGGCGCAGCGCCTTAAGATGCACCTCGTCGGGCAGGAACTGGGCGCCGGCGACGACGATCGAGCCTTCATCGATGGTCTCGAGCCCGTTGATGCAGCGCAGCAGCGTCGACTTGCCCGAACCGCTCTTGCCGATGATGGCGACGACCTCGCCCGCCGCGACGTCGATGGAAATCCCCTTCAGCACCTCGTTGTCGCCGAAGCGCTTCTTCACCTCAGTGATTGCGATGAGCGACATTGAGCTTCCTTTCCAGGAGCTGGCTGGATTTCGACAGCGGCCAGCACAAAGCAAAATAGATGAGCGCGACCAAGCCATAGACGGTGAACGGCTGGAACGTCGCGTTGGTGACGATCGAACCGGCCTTCGACAGTTCGACGAAGCCGATGATCGAGGTGAGCGCGGTGCCCTTCACCACCTGCACCGAGAAGCCGACGGTCGGCGGCACCGCCACTTTCAGTGCCTGCGGCAGGATGACGTAGCGCATCTGCTGGAGATAACCCATGCCGAGGCTGGCTGACGCCTCCCATTGGCCCTTGGCAATGCTCTGGACGCAGCCACGCCAGATTTCGGCGAGGAAGGCTGCGGTCCACAGGATGAGCGCGACACAGGCGGCAAGCCAGGCGGGAACGTCGATGCCAAACAGGCCAAGCCCGAAGAAAGCCAGAAAGAGCTGCATCAGCAGCGGCGTGCCCTGAAACAGCTGGATGCAGCCGCGTGACAGAAACTGCATCCCACGCCGGCCGCCGATGCGCAAGAAAAGCAGGGCCGCGCCGACGATGCCGCCACCGATGAAGGAGACCAGCGAGAGGACAACGGTCCAGCGGGCGGCCAGAAGCAGGTTGCGCAGGATGTCCCAGAAGCTGAACTCGGTCATGGCGCCTGTCTCATCGCGACGCCTTCCTCGGGAACAGCATCCCGCCCAGGCCGGCCAGCAGCTGGCGCAGCAGGATGGCGAGCGCCAGGTAGATCAAGGTGGAGACGATGTAGGTTTCGAAGGCCCTGAAATTGCGCGACTGGATAAAATTGGCGGCGAAGGTCAGGTCCTCAGCGGCAATCTGCGAAACGACGGCCGAACCCAGCATGACGATGACGATCTGCGACGACAGCGCAGGCCAGATGCGCTGCAGCGCCGGGACCAGAACCACGTGCCAGAAGGTCTGGAACGGGGTCATGGCGAGGCTGGCGCCGGCCTCGAACTGGCCGCGCGGCGTGGCCTGGATGCCGGCGCGGATGATCTCGCAGCTGTAAGCGCCGAGGTTGACGATCATGGCGAGGTTGGCGGCGGTCAGTTCCGACATCCTGATGCCAAGCGACGGCAGGCCGAAGAAGATGAAGAACAGCTGGATGAGGAAGGGCGTGTTGCGGATCAGCTCGACATAGGTCGCAACGACGGGTTTTAGCCATTTCGGCCCCAGCGCCCGCACCCAGGCGCAGGCAATGCCCAATGCCACGCCGAACACCGCGCCGATCAGGATAAGCTGCACGGTGATCCGGATGCCCTTGAGCAGCACCGGCAGAGATCCGATCAGCCAGCTGAAATCGAACTGATAGGTCATGGCTTGCTATCCGACCTCCCACACGCGGCGGGCGGCGATCACAGCTCAGCCGGCAGGTCCACCTTCAGCCATTTTTGCGAAATCGCGTTGAGGGCGCCATCGGACCTGGCGGCGGCGATGATCCCGTTGATCTTGGCCATCAACGCCGGCTGCTCCTTGTTCATGCCGATGTAGCAAGGCGAGTTCTTGATCAGGAACTTGAGCTCCGGCCGCTTGGGCGGGTTCTTTTCGAGGATGGCGGCGGCGACGACATTCCCGGTCGCGATCACCTCGACCTGGCCCGAAAGGAAAGCCGAAATAGTGCCGTTATTGTCCTCGTAGCGCTTGATCTCGACGCTCGCGGGCACAACCTTGGTCAGTTCGAGATCTTCGATCGCGCCGCGGGTGACGCCAACGGTCTTGCCGGCGAGGTCTTCCGCTTTTGCGACGGCGACGTCTGCCGGAGCGAACACGCCGTTGTAGAACGGAGCATAGGCTTCGGAAAAGTCGATGACCTTCTCGCGATCGGGATTCTTGCCGAGGCTGGAAATGACCAGGTCGACTTTGTTGGTCTGGAGATAGGGAATGCGGTTGGCGCTGGTGACCGGGACGATCTCGACCTTGGCGCCGAGCTTTTCGCCAATCAGATTGGCGATGTCGACGTCGTAGCCTTGCGGCGTCATGTCGGCGCCGACACTGCCGAAGGGCGGGAAATCCTGTGGAACGGCGATGCGGACGGTGCCGCGCGCCGCGATGTCGCTCAAGGCGTCGGCCCGCGCCTGCGGAGACGAAGCCATGGCCATTCCAACGGCGGCGGCGAAGGCCAGCATGCAGACATTGCGACGGTTCATTATCTTTCCCTTTGACTGGACAAAACCAATTGGTCGCCAAGGCAAAGCAACAGACATGCCAAACCATCGAAATCGCTGCGAATCGGACTTTCCCGGCGGGATTGGCAAGGTGGGATTGGCAAGGCAGTCTTCACGAGCCGCTGCCGCCCGAGCAATCGACTGCCTGAATATTGTGCAGTTCGGCGGTTTGCCAGTCAGTCGTAGGTCAGATCCGTCGCCTTGCCGCCGAAGACGCGGTAGGCATAAAACGAATAGAAAATGATGATCGGCAGCACCACCACCGTGCCGGCCAGGATGATGGCGAGGCTTTCCGGCGCGGACGCCGCCTGCCAGATGGTCAGCCTGTCGGGCACGACGAAGGGATAGAACGACCAGGCGAGGCCGGCAAAGCCCAGCGTGAAGATGGCGGCCAGCGTCAGGAACGGCGTCAGCGCATGGCGGTCGCCGGCCTTGGGCAGATGGAAGGTCTGCCGCCACAGCCATGCGAACAGCACCGCCGACAGGACCGGCAGCGGCGACAAATAGAGCATGGCCGGCCAGACGAACCATTTGTCGAAGATGCGCGGACTGGCGAGCGGCGTGGCCAGCGACACGGCGACCATGCCGAGCGCGGTCAGCACCAGCGCCCGGCGCAGCCATAGCACCGCCTTCTTCTGCAATTCGCCTTCCGTCTTGTAGATGACCCAGGCCGCGCCCATCGCCGCATAGGCGGCGGCAAGGCAGAGCGCCACCAGCCCGCCGAAGGCCATGCCGCCGGGGCCGACATCAAGGCCCAGCACATAGATCCCCAGCATGTAGCCCTGCGCCAGCGAAGCGATGACCGAGCCCAGGAAGAAGATGCGGTTCCAGCGATGCTTGTGACCGGCCGGCACCTTGGCCCGGAAATCGAAGGCAACGCCGCGCAGGATCAGGCCGACAAGGAGCAGGAAGACCGGAATGTAGAGCGCGGTGAGGATGGTGCCGTGCGCCAGCGGGAAGGCGACCAGCAGCAGGCCGACGGCCAGCACCAGCCAGGTCTCGTTGGCGTCCCAGAACGGGCCTATTGCGGCGATCATCGTGTCCTGCTCGGCGTCTCCGGCGGCTGCGAACAGGATGCCGATACCGAGATCAAAGCCGTCGAGGATGACGTAGATCAGGATGGCAAGGCCCATCAGGCCGGCGAAGATGAGGGGGAGCAATGTCGGCCAGTCGAGGGTCATCGCCGTTCTCCTATTTCGCCGCCGGCTGCGACAGCGGCGCGTCGAGAACGCCCGGCAGCGGCGAGGCATCGCCGTCCTTCGCCGCCTTCAGGGCCAGATAGACCAGCACGCCGAGATAGGCGATCAGAAGCAGCGCATAGAGGATGAGATAAAACGCGAGCGACAGCGCGACCTGGCTGCCGGCGACCGGGCCGACGGCATCGACAGTTTTCAGCACGCCGGTGACCAGCCACGGTTGGCGGCCGATCTCGGTGGTGTACCAGCCAGCCAGCGTCGCCAGCCAGCCGGACAGCGCCATCGGCACCATCACCAGCGCCAGCGGTCTCGGCAGGCTATGCCGGCGTTTGAGGAAAAAGGCGGCCGACCAGGAGACGACGAGCATCAGGACGCCGGTGCCGACCATGATGCGAAAAGCCCAGAACACCGGGAACACCGGCGGGTGGTTGCCGGCATAGTCGTTCAGCCCCGGCACGACGCCGCTGGCGCTGTGCCTGAGGATGAGGCTGGCGCCATCGGGGATGGTGATCTCGTATTTGTTCTCCCTTGCCGCCTCGTCGGGAAGCGCGAAAAGGACCAGCGGCACGTTGGGGCCGGTGTTCCAGTTGGCTTCCATGGCGGCGATCTTCTGCGGCTGATGCTCGAGCGTGTTGAGGCCATGCTGGTCGCCGGCGAAGATCTGGATGGGGATCAGGATCGCCGCGGTGAAGACACCGGTGCGCAAGGCTTTCCACATCGATTCCGAACGGTCGCCATAGAGATAGCGCAGCGCCGACAGGCCGGCGATCAGGAACGAAACCGTCAGGCCGGAGGCAAGCAGCATGTGGACGAGCCGGTAGGGCATGGACGGGTTAAAGACGATCGCCCACCAGTCGGTAGCGTGGGCTACGCCGTCGCGCATCTCGAAGCCGACCGGCGTCTGCATCCATGAATTGAGCGCGATGATCCAGAAGGCGGACAGGGTGGTGCCGCCGGCCACCAGCACGGTTGCCAGCGTGTGGATGCGGTTGGAGACGCGGCGGAAGCCGAACAGCATGATGCCGAGGAACGCCGCCTCGAGGAAGAAGGCGGTGAGTATCTCATAGGCGAGCAGCGGGCCGGCGATGTTGCCGACGGTCTCCATGTAGCCCGGCCAGTTGGTGCCGAACTGGAAGCTCATGGTGACGCCCGAAACCACGCCCATGGCAAAGGACAGCGCGAACACCTTCACCCAGGTGAAATAGGCGCGCATCCAGGCGGTATCACCGGTGGCGTTGTAGCGAAGCTTGAAGAACAGCAGCATCCAGCCAAGCGCGATGGTGATAGCCGGAAACAGGATATGGAACGAGATGTTAGCGCCGAACTGGATGCGCGAAAGGATGAGCGGGTCCATGGCGGGCTCCGGCTGCTGCTATGTCAGGGAAGATAGGCCGGATGCGCCAGGCGGTCAAAGCGGCGTGGCGTCACGCGAGGCGGAACGCCGCAGGACCGCGCAGCGGTGGATGCGCCGATGTCCAGAATGTCAGGAGTGCCATTGACTTCCGGCCGCGCGCACCGACATTCAGCGGACTAAAACCAACAGACCTCCTTTCAAGCAGCCGTTTTTCAACCATGCCATCGATCATTTCCATTTCCGAGGTCACCAAGACCTACGCCACCGGTTTCAAAGCGCTGAAGGAGATCAACCTCGATATCGAGCGCGGCGAGATTTTTGCGCTGCTCGGGCCGAACGGCGCCGGCAAGACGACGCTGATCTCGATCGTCTGCGGTATCGTCAACCGCTCGTCGGGCACGGTCAGCGTCGACGGCCACGACATCAGCCGGGATTATCGCGCCGCACGCAGCCTCATCGGGCTGGTGCCGCAGGAACTGACCATCGACGCGTTCGAGAGCGTGTGGGCGACGGTCAACTACAGCCGCGGCCTGTTCGGCAAGCCGGCCAACCACGGCTTCGTCGAGAAAGTGCTGCGCGACCTGTCGTTGTGGGACAAGAAGGACGCCAAGGCGATCACCCTGTCCGGCGGCATGAAGCGGCGGCTGATGATCGCCAAGGCGCTGTCGCACGAACCGAGGGTGCTGTTCCTCGACGAGCCGACAGCCGGCGTCGACGTCGAGCTGCGTCAGGACATGTGGGCGATGGTGCGCCGGCTGCGCGAGGATGGCGTCACCATCATCCTGACCACGCACTATATCGAGGAGGCCGAGGCGATGGCCGACCGCGTCGGCGTCATCAATCGCGGTGAGATCGTGCTGGTTGAGGACAAGGTGCAACTGATGCGCACACTCGGCCGCAAACGGCTGTTGCTGGAATTGCGCAGCCCGCTCGCCACCATACCCGAGAGATTGTCGCGCTACGCTTTGGAGCTTTCGCCGGACGGTGATCGACTGACTTACACCTATGACAACCAGAGCGAGCGGCCGGGCGTCGCCTCGCTGCTCCGCGACCTTGAGACGGCCGGCATCCAGTTCCGCGATATCGACACGCAAAACAGCTCGCTTGAGGAGATCTTCGTCAACCTGGTGAGGAAGGGCGCATGAACCCGCGAGCAGTCTGGGCGATCTACAAGATGGAGATGGCGCGCGCTTTTCGGACCGTGCTGCAGAGCATCGTCTCGCCGGTCATCTCGACATCGCTCTATTTCGTCGTCTTCGGCTCGGCCATCGGCTCGCGCATCACCGAGATCGACGGCATCAGCTACGGCGCCTTTATCGTGCCGGGGCTGATCATGCTGTCGCTGCTGACGCAGTCGATCTCCAACGCCTCCTTCGCCATCTATTTCCCGAAATTCGTCGGCTCGATCTACGAGCTGCTGTCGGCGCCGGTGTCCTATCTGGAGATCATCATCGCCTATGTCGGGGGTGCGGCGACCAAGTCGATCATACTCGGCCTGATCATCCTGGGGACCGCGTCGCTGTTCGTGCCGCTGACCATCGAGCATCCGTTCTGGATGCTCTCCTTCCTGGTGCTGACGTCGGTGACCTTCAGCCTGTTCGGGTTCATCATCGGCATCTGGGCGAAGAGCTTCGAGCAGCTGCAGCTGGTGCCGCTGCTGATCATCACGCCGCTTACCTTCCTTGGCGGCAGCTTCTATTCGATCGACATGCTGCCCGGCACCTGGCGCACGGTGACGCTGTTCAACCCTGTCCTTTATCTGGTCAGCGGCTTTCGCTGGAGTTTCTACGGCAAGTCCGACGTCTCGATCGGCATCAGCCTCGGCATGACCGTGGTTTTCCTGCTTATCTGCATAGCGATCGTCGCGTGGATTTTCAGGACCGGCTACCGGCTGCGGAACTGACTGAACGGCCTGCCCAGGCGACGCAGCGCCAGCATCCGAGCGATGTTCCCGACCCAAGACGACCAAATCTGGTGACGACGCTTGAAAGCGGCCGTGCGATGGCGGCGCTTGATTTCCATATAATGTTATATATCATGTTATCAATTGGCTGGCAGGTTGATTATGGAAGACGTCATAAGGTCCCTTGGCTTCCTGTGCCTGGGCAGCAGGCTGAAGCGTATTGGCGAGCAATTGCAGGCGGATACGCAGCGCCTGCTCGACTGCCTCGATGTGCCGGTTCAGTCGAGCCAATACCCGCTGCTGGCTGCGCTCGACAGGCTGGGCCCGCTGCCAGTCGGGGAACTGGCGCAATCCCTCGGGGTCGCGCAGCCAGGTGTAACGCGGAGCGTGTCGCTTCTGGCCGAATTGGGACTGGTCGAGGTCAGTCCATCGGATGATGACCAGCGGCGCAGGATTGTCTGCCTTACCCTGCACGGCCAGCGGCTGGCCGATATTGCAAAGCACGACGTCTGGCCGCGCATCGAGAATGCCGTCGCGGATCTGTGCGCGGATCTTTCTGGGCCGCTTCTTGATCAGCTGGCCGCCATCGAGGACGGCCTCGCCGCGGCGCCTCTCGACCGTCGTGTAAAGAAGCCGGAAGGTGCCGCGCAATGAAACACCTGCTTGACCGTCCCGTGTGGAGCGCGCTTCGGACGCGACACCACGCCTTCGCGCAAGGTGACGACCTCGCCATGCGGTATCGGCCCTCGATAGCTCCGTTCGCTGCCAGTGCCGCGGACGATGCGGAAAGCCTGCAGGCGCTCGGAAAACGTGTCTCCCCAGGCGAGAGTGCGATCCTGCTTCAGGTGGACGCCATTGCTCTGCCCGCGGAACTTTCGGCGACTTCGACCGCGCCCGGGGTTCAGATGATTGCCGAGCGGCCATTGCAGATGGTCTCCGACGAGCGCGTGTAACGTCTGACGCGGGACGATGCAGCTGAGATGCTCGCCTTGGCATTGGTGACCAAGCCCGGCCCATTCACGCTCGAAGCCTTGAGCCTCGGCGATTTTTGGGGTGTGAAGATCGAGGGCCGACTTGCGGCGATGGCCGGCGAACGCATGAAGCAACCCGGCTATACCGAACTTAGCGGGGTGTGCTCACATCCGGAATTTCGAGGCGGTAGCCTGGGCAGGCTGCTGTCGCTGTTCGTGGCAAACCGGATAGCGGCGCGCGGCGAAGTTCCCTATCTCCACGCCTATGCCAGCAACACCACGGCCATAGGATTATACGAGTCCATTGGCTTCAGGTTGAGAAGCATGATGGACGTGGCCGTGGTTCAGCGCGCCGAATGAGCCCATCAGGCGCATTCCCGCGCATCAGGAAAAGGAAGGATTTCGTATCGAAGAAATCCTTCCTTGGCGCTGCTAGCGCCTTGCGGCGATTCAGACCGCGATCTTGCCACCGCCCTGTTTGGTGATGGCGACGACCGACGGCCGCACCGGCATATCGGGCTTGAAGTCAGGCCAGCGGGTCGACGGGTCCTCGTAGTAAGAGGGACGGCCAAAAGCCTCCCAGTCTTCGCCGCCATCGGCCGGATGCTGAACCGCGACGAAGGCGGTCTGGTCGTCGGGCGTGAATAGCGGGCCGCACATTTCGGCGCCGATCGGCACGCGGAAGAACAGTTTCGAGGTCGCCCGCGCCTCGCCTTCGGTGTCGACCGCCCACAGGCCATCGGTGCGGCCGGTGGCCTTCGGGCCCTGGCCATCGGTCGAGACCCAAAGCCGGCCGGCCGAATCGATGGCGCAATTATCCGGCATGCCGAACCAGCCATTGGCGGTGGTTGCGGTCGAGAAGGTGGCGCCAACTTCGGCCACTGAGGGATCGCCGCATTTCAACAGCACTTCCCACTTGCCCTTGGCGGCAGTGAAATCGCCACCGTCCTCGACGATCTCGATGATATGGCCGAAGGCGTTTTCGGCGCGCGGATTGGCGGCGTCGACCTGGTCCGTCTTGCGCTTCGAATTGTTGGTCAGCATGACGTAGACCTTGCCAGTCGTCGGATTGGGCTGGATGTCCTCGGGGCGATCCATCTTGGTGGCACCGAGCAGATCGGCGGCACGGCGCGTCTCGATCAGCACGTCGGCCTGGCTGGCAAAGCCGTTCTCCGCCGTCAGCGGGCCCTGGCCGAAGACGATGGGCAGCCATTCGATCGACCCGTCCTCGGCGAATTTGGCGACGTAGAGCGTGCCGTCGTCGAGGAGATCCATGTTGGCGGCGCGGTCCTCGGCGTTGAACTTGCCGGCCGTGACGAATTTATAGACATAGTCGAAGCGTTCGTCGTCGCCGAGATAGAAAACGACACGGCCATCCTTGGCGACGATCGATTCAGCGCCCTCATGCTTGAAGCGGCCCATGGCAGTGCGCTTCCTCGGCACCGAGGTCGGATCGTTGACGTCGACCTCAACAATCCAGCCGAAGCGATTCGGCTCGTTCGGCTCCTTGCCGATGTCGAAGCGATCGTAATGCGCAACCCATTCATAGGCGCCTTCGGGAATACCCAGGCGCTTGTAGTTGGTGGCTTCCTTGTGGCCTTCCGGCAGCTCGCCCGAGAAATAGCCGTGTATGTTTTCCTCGGCCATGACGTAGGTGCCCCAGGGCGTGACGCCGCCGGCACAATTGTTGACAGTGCCGATGACCTTCGTGCCGGTCGGATCGGCACTGGTCTTGACGCGGTCGTGGCCGGCGACGGGGCCGGACAGTGCCATCTCGGTGTTGGCGGTGATGCGGCGGTTGAGCTTGCCGTCGCGCACCACCTGCCATTTGCCTGATGCCTTGCGGATCTCGACGATGGTGCCGCCATGCGCGGCCATCTCGACGTCGACCTGTTCCTTGCTCAGCGGCGCCTGCTTGGCCTCCCCATCGACGATGGTGACAAGGCCCGGGAACATCAGATGCGGATTGGTGTATTCGTGGTTGACCACCAGCAGGCCATGCTCGGCCGAGCCGTCGATCGGGATATAGCCGACATAGTCGTTATTGTAGCCAAACTGTCTTTCCTGGGCCTGCGCCGACTGTTTTGTCGGATCGAATTCCGGCGAATCGGCAAACAGCGGATCGCCCCAGCGCAACAGCACGTCGGCGTCGTAGCCGGCAGCGACATGGTGCTTGTCGTCGACGCCTGCCTCGACCTCGTCGAAACTGAAGACCGAGCCGCCGCCGGCGCGGGCATCGTCGGCGAGGATCAGCGCGAGCGGGCTGACGGTGGCGGCGATGGCGGTTGCCGCGAGCGATCCCTGCAGAAAACCACGGCGCGAGAATCGCGCGGCGATGATTTCGCCCATCGTCTGGTTGTCAGTGGGATTGGTTCCTGGCCCATCGTTTTCCTCGAGCAGGCTGGTGCGGAAATGGGCGTCGGGGCGATGTTCAGTCATGGGGGCGTGCCTCTGGCTCTTTGGGATGGCTGGAGCGTGTTGCTTGACTGACCGCGTATCGCCAGCAGATCACAGTTTGATGACGTTGCCGACCAATTTCCAGCCCGATTTCATGTCTTTGATCAGGCCGCTTGACCGCGACCGACGCTTCCGAAACAAGATCTGCGGCAGGCGCGCAAGCACGGCGTCGGGAGGAACAAAAAAGTGAGTTTCTGGGGACTGGGGCAGCTCGGCATTTCGACAGTGATCTTCCTGCTGGCGGCGACGGCGGCCAAGCAATGGGGTCTGGCGCCGAGCCTCGGCAAGATTCTTCTGACTCTGGCGCTCTATTCAGCGGGCAATCTGATCATGCTGAGGCTGATCCGTGAATTCGGCATGTCGGTGTCGTTCAGCCTGTCGGCGGTGATCCAACTGGTGTCGGTGAACGTGGTGGCACTGGTGTTCTTCGGCGAGCGCGTCAATTCGTTGCAGGCGACCGGCATCGTGCTCGCCGTCGCAGCGGTGGCGCTGATCACGCTCGGACCCTATCTGCAAAAACTGTAGTTGCGCATGACCCCGAAAATCGGAAACGATTTTCGCTGGGGATCATGCGCCAAATCAAAGTGCTACAGCGTCCTGTGCGCGTCCAAAAGGACGCGCGGCGCTGTAGGACGATTGGGTCGATGAAGAATACTGCAAGCAAGCTGCTCAACTGGATCGAATTCCCGGTGCTTTTGTCCGGTCTGGTCATCGCCGGCGGGCTGTGGGGGTTCGAGGAACTGATGGAGGTGGCGCGGGACACCACGCCGCACGCCTTCGACACGGAAATCATGCTCGCCTTCCGTGAAGCGGGCCAGCCCGACAATCCGATCGGACCGCCATGGCTGGAAGGGGCGATGCGCGACATTACCAGCCTCGGCAGCGCCATCGTGCTCGGGCTGATCACAGTGGCGGTGATCGTCTATCTGCTACTGATCCACAAGCCGGGAGCAGCGTTTCTGGTCTTCGTCGCGGTGGCGGGCGGGCAGGCCCTGTCGAGCACGCTGAAGCTCGGAATCGATCGGCCGCGTCCCGACCTGGTCTCGCATCTCGCCGACGTGGCGACGCTTTCGTTTCCAAGCGGCCATGCGATGCTGTCGGCGGTGACATATTTGACGCTGGGCAGCATGGCGTCGCGTTTCCTGCCTGGGCGAACGACCAAGATCTATGTGCTGGCACTTGCCGTGCTGACAGCACTGCTCGTCGGCATCAGCCGCGTCTATCTCGGCGTTCATTGGCCATCGGACGTGCTGGCCGGCTGGTGCGCCGGCTTCGCCTGGGCGATGCTGTGCTGGCTGGTCGCATGGGCGTTCCAGCGATGGCGCGGGCAGACCGCCGGCGCCTGAACCGCCCGTTCCGAACGACGCTGCGCCAATTCTCCTCTAAGTTGCGGCGGCTGGGGCGTGCTGGCCCAGCGGGCGCGCAGGCTCGCCAAGATGCAAACGGCCTGGTGTGCACATGTCTGACATGTGCATGATGATGCTTGATCCATCACAATGATGGTATTATACATGGAATGCAGACTCAGACGGGGGTTTTTAGCCGATGATCACTGCCGCGCAGATGCGCGCCGCAAGGGCTCTGGCCGGCATCGATCAGAAGACGCTCGCCGAGCGCGCCGGGGTTTCGCTTCCAACCATTCAGCGCATGGAAGCGAGCGACGGCGTGGTCAGGGGCGTGGTCGATACGCTGATGAAGGTCATCCAGGCCCTCGACCGGGCCGGCGTGGAGCTGATCGGCGAGAACCAGGCCAGCGAGCGCGGCGGCAGGGGGGTGCGCCTCAAGCCGGTCGTGCCGCAGAACCCGCCAGGCTGAGCCGAAATAGAGTCGCGACGGCGACCGCCGACAGTCCTGCCGACGATCCCGCCGCCTGCTTGGTTTTATGCGTGGCCGCTGTGCACTTTTTGGCGGCATGCATCAGGAGCGGAAGGCAGTCCATGCATCGAACCCAGCGGGCAATTCATCAACCGGCGCAGCCGACATTTTCCGAACTGTTCACGCCGAAGCTGGCGACGGTGCTGCGCGAAGGCTACACATCAGAGCACTTCAAGGCCGATGCCATCGCCGGACTGACCGTGGCCATCGTGGCGCTGCCGCTGTCGATGGCGATCGCGATCGCATCGGGCGTGTCTCCGGAGCGCGGGCTCTACACTTCCATCATTGGCGGTTTCCTCGTCTCGGCTCTGGGCGGCAGCCGTTTCCAGATCGGCGGGCCGGCGGGCGCCTTTATCGTGCTGATGGCGGCAACCGTGGCACGGGTCGGCGTCGACGGGTTGCTGCTGGCGACGATGATGGCCGGCGTCTTGCTGCTCGTCATCGGCTACCTCAGGCTTGGCACCTACATCAAATTCATTCCTTATCCGGTGACCGTCGGCTTCACCGCCGGCATCGCCATCATCATCTTCTCCGGCCAGATCGTCGAGCTGTTCGGGCTAAAACTCGCCGGCAAAGAACCTGGACCGCTGGTGCCGAAGCTGATGGCGATCGGCGAGGCGGCCGGCACGATCAATCTCGCCGCCACCTTCGTCGCTCTGCTGACCATCGTCGCCATTGCCCTGATGAAACGGTGGCGGCCGAAATGGCCCGCCATGCTGATCGCCATCGGTCTGGCGTCGCTTGTCGTGGCGCTGTTTTCTCTGCCTGCCGAAACGATCGGCACGCGCTTCGGCGGTATCCCGCGCAGCCTGCAAATGCCGGCCTTTCCGCCGATCAGCTTCGGCAGGATGATCGACGTCCTGCCGGACGCCCTAGCCTTTGCGCTGCTCGGCGCGATCGAATCGCTGCTGTCGGCGGTGGTCGCCGACGGCATGACAGGAAGGCGGCACCGCTCCAACTGCGAACTCGTGGCGCAAGGCTTCGCCAACATCGCGTCCGCCCTGTTCGGCGGCATCTGCACCACCGGCACCCTAGCCCGCACCGCGACCAATGTGCGAGCCGGCGCGCATGGACCGGTCTCGGGCATGATCCACTCGGCCCTCCTGCTTGCCCTGATGCTGGTGGCGGCGCCGCTGGCCAGCTACATCCCGCTTGCAGCCCTTGCCGGCGTGCTGGCGGTGGTGTGCTGGAACATGTTCGAGAAGCAGGCCTTTGCCACGCTGCTGCGTGCCTCGCGCGGCGACGCGCTGGTGCTGGTGGCGACTTTCCTGATCGTCATCTTCCGTGATCTCACCGAAGGCATCGTCGTCGGCTTCGCGCTGGGCTCGATCCTGTTCATCGACCGCATGGCCAAGAGCATTGCGGTTGAGCCGGATCAGGGACTGGTGCAGGACGATGTCGCCGACAGAACCGGCGCCGCCAGCGCATACGATTCCAGCGAGGCCAGCGATGCCGACACCGTCGTCTACCGGATTTCCGGCGCCTTCTTCTTCGGCGCCGCCTCGACCGTCGCCACGGTGCTGGACCGCATCGCCGACCAGCGCAAGAACTTCATCCTCGACTGCTCGGCCGTGCCATTCTTCGATTCAACGGCGGCCAACGTCATCGAGAGCGCTGCCCACAAGGCGAGGCGCGCCGGCGTGCGCTTCATCATATCAGGCGCTTCGCCGCAGACACGCCGCATGCTGATCAACCACGGCGTCAAACGGCCGCTGGTGACATACGCCGCCTCGATCAGGGACGCGCGAGCGCAGTTGAAGAATGCCGCGCCGGGAGAGGTCTAACCCTCTCCTCATCGTCAGCGATGTCGGACGGACGCAAGCACCGCGTCAGGCAGCGGCGCCGGGCGCGCTGGCGTCTTCGTGCGGCGCGGCGGCCAGATCGGTGCGCGCCTTGCGCGCGAGTTTTTTTGTCGAGCGCCTGGGCCTGTCGCCGAACAGATCGGCTGCCGCCGCAAGACAGGTCTTTTTCAGGCTTTTCTCCGAGCGCTTCAACAGCTTGCTCAGCAGTCGCGTTTCCTGGGGAGAGCCGAGCGGCCGGTCGTGGGCCTCGAGAAGCGTGCGCAAGACGAACACATCATGCAGTTCGCCCAGCTTTTCGCCAAGTTCGTCGACCGCCTTGCGCCGTGCCTTGATCGGCGTCGGCCACAGCCTTCCAAGCAGCGACAGATGCATGCCGTGAGTCTTTGCCGCCTTGCGCAGATCATGGAAATCGTCGGCATCACCGCGGGAGCCCGCCTTGTCCAGCGCCTTTCTGGCGCGATGCAGAGTGATGCGGGCGCCTTCGGCAAGCACATCGGCGGCCTGTTCGGGCTGGTCGGGCAAGACCAGAGTATCGATGCGGCTGATGCCATCCTCGGAAGCGGCAGTCGCGGCAGCTATCGCGGCGCCGAGGCCAACTCCACCATGCAATTGGTGCTGGCGCGCCACCAGCGTGTCGCGAACGGCATCGAGACCGCCGCCGGCGCTTTGCTCGGGAAAGTTTTTTGCCAGCCGGTCGATGGTTTCAACCAGCGCGGTCGCCTCGCGCGGGCCGGCAAGCAGGGCAGCCACCTCTCGGTAGCATTGGTTCTCGGTACTGCAAAATGTTTCGTCTCCGGGACGGACCAGGCGCAGCAAGGCACGCACCTTCTTCAGCCGCCTGCGGCATTTGTGCAGCGCCTGCTCCGGCCTGTCATGCGCCGCGTCCAGATGGACGAGCGCCTTGCCGATCTCCTCAGCGAGGATGCGCCTGACCTCGCCGGTCAACGGCAGGCGCGGATCGATGCGATAGCTCATGCGGCGATCTCCGGAATCCCCTCGAGGGCGAGCGACGCGTTGTAGAACCTGTGCTCGCCGGTGACTTCGCGGCCGAGCCAATCTGGCAGCATTTCGCCCTGCACGTCCTGCGGCGTCTCAAGCTCGGCGACCACCAGACCGCTGAGCATCCCGCCGAAGACATCGACTTCATAGAGATGGCCGCGATGCCTAACATGGTGGCGTGTCTTCTCGATGACACGACCGATTGCGAAGGCCAGCATCTCTTCCGCATCCGCCAGAAGGATCGGATATTCGAATTCGTCGCGTTCGCGGGCCTTGCTGCCGAATTTGAGCGTCAGCTTTGCCGAGGCGCCGTCGCTGATACGCACGCGGACCGAGCGGTCGGGCGCGGCAACGAGATAGAACTGGCGAATGCGGATGTCCGCTTCGATCAGATCCCGCCAGCCATCGCCGGAGACCAGGAACTTGCGCTCGATTTCCTTGACCATGGCTCCACACTAAAGCGCGTGCGGCTGGAGATGGCAAGGTGGAGATAGGCTAGTATTGACTTTAATCATTCGATTGATTAAATGCTTGGTATGAGCAAGCCGACAAACGCCAAAATTCCGCGACGCGAGGCATCCCCCGCCGACATGACGCGCGCGGCTCTTGTTCGCGCAGCGCTAAAACTGTTCGGACGCCAGGGTTTCGACGGCACCTCGACGCGCGAGATCGCGGCTGAGGCCAGGGCCAACATCGGCTCGATCGCCTATCATTTCGGCGGCAAGGAAGGGCTTCGCAACGCTGCGGCCGACTATATCGTCGACACCATCCAGACCATTGCCGGCCAGGCGATCGGCAATCTGCAGGAGCCAAGCGAATCAGAAACGGGCGAACCAGAAACGGGCGACCCCGAAGCGGCGCGGGCACAACTGTTCACCGCGCTGGAGCGAATGGTGGCTTTCATCGTGGCACGGCCGGAGGCCGGCGAGATCGTGCAGTTCGTCCTGCGTGAGCTGTCGCATCCGACGGCGGCACTCGACCGCATCTATGACGGCGTGTTCGAGCCGACGCATCGCCGGCTCTGCCTGATCTGGGAGCAGGCGACGGGCGAGGCGGCCGAAAGCGAGGCTACCCGACTCACCGTGTTCACGCTGATCGGCCAGGTCGTCTATTTCCGCATCGGCCGCGAGGCGGTGATGCGCCGCATGGGCTGGCGCGCGATCGGCGACGCCGAGGCCACCAAGATCGCGGCGGCAGTGACGGATAATCTCGGCGCGATTTTGGCTCGGCGTCACTTAACCGACCGGAAGGATCGTAGATCATGAGTTTCCTCTGCTCTGTGCCGCTCGCCGCCCTGCTTTTCAGCACCTGCGCACCGGCGGCGCCGCTCGCCGTCGGCTATGTCGAGGGCGACTATGTGCTGCTCGCGCCGATCGAGGTGGCGCAGGTCGAGACGATTTCGGTCAAGCGCGGCGATCGCGTCGCGCCGGGCACGCCAGTGGTGACGCTGGAAAGCGCCGACGCAAAAATAGCCGTCGCGCAAGCCGAGGCGGCCCTTGCCCAGGCCCAGGCGCAACTTGCCGACCTGCAGGTCGGCAAGCGGCCGGAAGAGATTGAGGTGCTCAAGGCGCAGGTCGACATGGCCAAGGCGCAAGCCGCCGACGCCAAACGCAGATACACCCGCGCCAGCGATTTGTTCAAACGCGGCACTGGCACCCAGGCCGATCATGATACGGCTTCGGCGTCGCTGGAAATTGCCAACGCGCAGCTCGGCCAGGCGGAAGCCAATCTCGCTGTCGGAGGCCTGCCGGCGCGGCCCGAGACGATCAAGGCCGCCGACAATCAGGTCAGGCAGGCGCAATCGGCGCTGGAGCAGGCGCGCTGGCGGCTGTCGAAGCGTGTGCTGGCGGCGCCTTCGCCCGGCCGCATCAACGATGTGATCCGCTATCCCGGCGACACCGCCGGGCCGACCGCGCCGGGCATTTCGATTCTGCCGGACGGCGCGGTGAAGCTCAGCGTCTATGTGCCGGAAAGCGCGTTCTCGTCGGTGGAAGTCGGCACGCTGCTCAACGTCCATTGCGACGGCTGCGGGCCGGACGTGAAGGCTCGCGTCAGCTACGTGTCGCCGGACCCGGAATTCACGCCGCCGGTGATCTACTCGCTCGAGACCCGGCAGAAGCTGGTCTATCTGGTCGAGGCGCGGCCGGAGGGCGACGCCGGCGTGCTGCAACCGGGGCAGATCGTCGATGTCGAACTGGCGGATATCGGCAAATGAACGTCATCGACGTCCACGGCCTGGTCAAGCGTTTTGGTGACAAGACCGTCGTCGACCATGTGACGATGACGGTGGCCGAGGGCGAGATCGTCGGCTTCCTCGGCCCCAACGGCTCGGGCAAGACGACGACCATCCGCATCATGTGCGGCCTGCTGACGCCGGATGAGGGCGAAGGCACGGTGCTCGGCTTCGACATCCGCACCGACAGTCTGAGGATCAAGCGCGAAGTCGGCTATATGACGCAGAAATTCTCGTTCTACGAGGATTTGACCATCGCCGAAAATCTGGAATTCGTGGCGCGGCTCTATGGATTGAATCCGCTCAACGAGCATGTCGCCAGCACGCTGGAGGACCTTGGCCTCACTTCGCGCAAGGACCAGTTGGCCGGCACGCTGTCCGGTGGCTGGAAGCAGCGGCTGGCACTGGCCGCCTGCATCATGCACAAGCCCAGATTGCTGCTGCTCGACGAGCCGACGGCGGGCGTCGATCCGAAGGCGCGGCGTGAATTCTGGGACGAGATCCATCGGCTGGCCAGCGGCGGGCTGACCGTGCTGGTCTCCACGCATTACATGGATGAGGCAGAGCGCTGCCATCGCATCGGCTACATCTCCTACGGCAGGATGCTGGCCACCGGCACGGTCGACGAGGTGGTCAGGAATGCCGGGCTGACGACCTTCGTCGTGCAGGGTCCGCGGCTCGACCAGGTCGCTGCCGCACTCAGCGGCCGGTCCGGTGTCGACCAGGTGGCGCCGTTTGGCGCGACGCTGCATGTCGTCGGTTCCGACAAGACGGCGCTCGAGGCCGCCCTCGCCGATGTCGAGAAAGACCACAAGGGCGTCACGGTGACGTCGGGCGAGACCAGCCTGGAGGATGTGTTCATCCAGTTCATGTCCGGCTCGAAGGACAATATGGGATGAAAAACGGGATAAACAGCGTCTTTTCCTTCGCCAGACTCGGCGCGCTGCTGATCAAGGAGTTCATCCAGATGCGGCGCGACCGCATCACCTTCGCCATGATGCTGGGCGTGCCGCTGATGCAGCTGGTGCTGTTTGGCTATGCCATCAACAACGATCCGAAGAGCCTGCCGGCAGCCCTGGTGGCGATGAGCAGCGATCCTTACACGCGAGCCATGGTTTCGGCGCTGCAGACCACCGGCTACTACCGCTTCGACCATGTCGCGCAAAATGCCGCCGAGGCGGAATTCCTGATGGCGCGTGGCGACGTCGCCTTCGTCGTCACCATTCCCGCCGACTTTGCCCGGCGAGTCGAGCGCGGCGACCAGCCGCAAATCCTGATCGAGGCTGATGCGACCGACCCGGCAGTCGCCAGCGGGGCCATTTCGACGCTCGGCACCGTTGCCAACCAGGCGTTGCTCAGGGCGCGCGGCATGCAGGAGACGGCCGCCGAAGCCGCCCGAGGCCAGCTCGAAGTGGTGGTGCACCGACGCTACAATCCGGAAGGCATCTCGCAATACAACATCGTCCCCGGCCTGCTCGGCGTCATCCTGCAGATGACGATGGTGATGATGACCTCGATCGCGCTGACGCGCGAGACCGAGCGCGGCACGATGGAAAACCTTCTGGCGATGCCGTCCAGCCCGCTCGAAATCATGCTCGGCAAGGTGCTGCCCTATCTGGTGGTCGGCGCCGTGCAAGTGGCGGTGGTGCTGGCGGCGGCCAAGCTGCTGTTTGGGGTTCCCTTCACCGGGTCGTTGTCGCTGCTGCTTGCGGCGGTTCTGGTCTTCGTGCTGGCGCTGGTGCTGCTCGGCTACACCATCTCGACGATGGCGCGCACGCAGATGCAGGCACTGCAGCTCACCTTCTTCTTCTTCCTGCCGTCGATCCTGTTGTCGGGCTTCATGTTCCCCTATCGCGGCATGCCTGGCTGGGCGCAGATCTTCGGCGAGATCCTGCCGCTGACGCATTTCCTGCGCATCATCCGCGCGGTGATGCTGAAGGGCGCCGACCTGCCGGCGGTCGCGACCGAAATCGGCTGGCTGGTCGTGTTCGTGGCGCTGTTTGCCGGCGTGGCGCTGGTGCGGTTCCGCCGGACGCTGGATTAGGATCCAACTCAATAGCTCACGCAATGGTCGAGATGTCACCTTGGATGCATGACCATTCGGATCGAGATTTTATGCCGGTCTGGCCTGATCCGGGACCGGCGGCAATTCAGGCGCATCCAGTCCTTTGAAGGGATCGCGCCAGGCGTCGATCTCTTCAAGCTGGCGATACCAACGACTGACCGAAGGATAATCGTCGAGCGGCAATCTGGCGACATCGTTGAAAGGCAGAAACGTCGCCATTCGAAAGTCGGCATAGGAGACCGAGTTTTCGACCAGCCAGTCTCGCTCGGAAAGCGCGGCCTCAAGTGTTGCAGCGGCCGTGCGAAAGTCTCTCAGCCCCTCCTCAACCCGGTGCTGATCGATCGGGCCAATCCCATAGCGCTGCTTGGTGCCGCGTTCGAAATGCACGACGTCGCAAGCTCTTGCGAAGCTCTCTTTACCCCAACTGAGCCATCGGATCATCTCGGGTTCGTCGTCGCCGGTGCGCCAGAGATCCGAATGCGCGTCGCGTGAAAGCCGGCAGGCTATGGCGTCAGCCTCCCAGAGGCTGTTTCCCGAGCCTACGAGTATCGGCAATGAAAGATTGGGATTCAGCGGGCGATATCGCTCAGCCTGCCCGGGAGCGAAGGGCGATGCGAACTCGAAGTCGAGCTTTGCGTCGAGATAACGTGCCACGGCGACCGCGAGGCGAGGATTGGGATTGCGGCTGAAGAGCAGTTTCATTTCGTGTCAGCCTTTTTTGAATGGTGCCGGTTCGGTCGCCACCTAAGCCGCCGCCATGATCTCCGCATAGGTGCCGAAATCGACATTGCCGCCGGACAGCACCACGGCGACGCATTTGCCTGATAGCTCGATCTCGCCCGATGATAGCGCGGCCAGCCCGACGCAGCCGCCGGGCTCGACCACCAGCTTGAGATGGGCCATGGCGTCGCGCATCGCCTGTGCCGCCGCTCTGTCGGACACGGCAATGCCGCCGGCGAGATTCCTGCGGTTGATCTCGAAGGTGATCGCGCCCGGCTCGGCGGTGAGGAGCGCGTCGCAGATCGAAGTGTGGCCGGGTTCGATCGAAACCCGAGCACCTCTGGCCAGTGAACGACAGGTGTCGTCGAAATGCTCGGGTTCCACCGCCCAGACGGCGGTGCCCGGCGAGGCGTCCTTGACCGCGATGGAGATGCCGCTGCTCAGGCCGCCGCCGCCGCAGGGGATGACGACCGCGTCGAGGCTCACCCCGAGTGCTTTCGCCTGCGCCATCAGTTCGAGGCCGATCGTTCCCTGGCCGGCGATGATGGCCGGGTCGTCGAAAGGCGGCACCAGGACCATGCCCCGTTCCATGTACGGGCGAACCACCGCCATGCGATCGTCGCGAAACCGGTCGAACGGAACCACTTCGGCGCCCATTTTCCTGACATTGCCGACCTTCATTGCCGGCGCATCGGTGGGCATGGCGATAACCGCCTTGACGCCGAACATCGCCGCCGACGCGGCGACGCCTTGCGCGTGGTTGCCCGACGAGAAGGCGACGACGCCGCGGCTGCGCTGCTCATCGCTCAGCGACGACAGTTTGTTGTAGGCGCCGCGGAACTTGAACGAGCCGGTACGCTGCAGCGTCTCCGGCTTGAACAGGATCCTGGCGCCGAAACGTTTGTTCAGTTCCGGCGATTCGATCAGCGGCGTTTCGACGATCAGGCCGGACAATCGCGTTGCTGCGCGGTGGATATCGGCGATGCCGGGAGAGGTGGTCATGGTGAGGTCCTGCAGAATGAGACCGCCCCATGGTGCACGGAAAATCAGGCCGCGCACCACTGGAAAAATGTGACCGAGACAATTCGTGGATTGCGAGCAGAGAGTGGCGCTCCTCGCCGACCGCGCCTCACCCCAAAAGCGTCCGTTGCCGTTTGTCGCCGCCCATCTTGCGCCAGGTGTTGAACCGATGGGTGGCGGCGGCAAAGGATATCTTCATCTGCTGGGCAACCGAATAGCGCGACTTGCCCTCGTCGAACAGGCGGTAGCAGCATTCGACGCCCTCCTCGGTCAGCTTGCCGTCGGGTGCCTTGTTGTGCGGATTGGCGGGGTCGAATTTCTCGACCTGCTGTTCGACCAGGCCTTTCAGGCGCTGCAGATCGGCCTCTATGCTGGCGATCAGGTCGAGAACGGGTTTCGGGTCAAATGCATGGGTGGGCTGTTTTGCCGGCATCCGGGTTCCTTTCGCTTGGCTTAAGCCCACTATATAGGTGAACATTCGCCAATAATGAAGGGCGCTGGCGGAGGATTCCCGCAACCATAAATTTGAACCTCCGGCTACAAGCGATTGACCAACGGTGCACCAAACTCTAGTTTAGAATAATTCTAAACTAGGGCGGATTTCTCATGCTTTCCCGTGTTTTCGGTTTTGGTCGCCGTCCCTTCGAGTCGCTCTCGGAGCAAGAGATCCTGGCGCTCGCCATCTCTTCCGAAGAGGATGACGGGCGTATCTACCGCGCCTATGCCGACGGGCTGGCGGATAGGTTTCCGCATTCGGCCAAAGTGTTCGAGGAAATGGCGGAGGAGGAGGATGGCCATCGCGACTCGCTGATCGAGCTTCACCGCGAGCGTTTTGGCGAGCGCATTCCGCTGATCCGGCGCGAGCACGTAAAGGGCTATTACGAGCGCAAGCCCGACTGGCTGGTCCGGCCGCTCGGCATCGAACATGTGCGCCAACAGGCCGAGTCTATGGAGCGTCAGGCCTACCTGTTCTATGTCGAAGCGGCGAAACGCACCAGCGACGCCTCGACGCGAAAGCTGCTCGACAATCTGGCGGTGGCCGAACAGGGCCACGAGACGCTGGCGCAGCGGCTGGAGCAAAAGCATGTGTCGGGCGCGGTGAAAGCCGAGGAAGCAGCGGCCGAGCAGCGCCAGTTCATCCTGACCTATGTGCAGCCGGGACTGGCCGGGCTGATGGACGGATCGGTGTCGACGCTGGCGCCGATCTTCGCCGCCGCGTTCGCCACGCACGACACGTTCCAGACCTTCCTCGTCGGGCTTGCCGCCTCAATCGGCGCCGGCATCTCGATGGGCTTCACCGAGGTCGCCTCCGACGACGGCAAGCTGTCGGGCCGCGGCTCGCCGGTGAAACGCGGCATCACCACAGGCGTGATGACGGCGCTGGGTGGCCTCGGTCACGCGTTGCCCTACCTCATTCCGTATTTCTGGACCGCGACAATTCTCGCGGTCGTGGTGGTGTTCTTCGAACTGTGGGCGATCGCCTTTGTGCAGAACCGTTATATGCAGACGCCGTTCTGGCGCGCCACCTTCCAGGTGGTGCTGGGCGGCGCGCTGGTGTTTGCGGCTGGAGTGCTGATCGGGAATGCCTAGCAGCCCTCTTGCCTTCTCCCCTTGTGCGGGCCGAAGGGCGGGCGAGGCCCGTGACTCGCCCCGGGCGGTGGATCGGCGCGCAGCGCCGAGACGGAAGAGGGGTGTTGGACGGAGTACTGTCGGTGCCAAGCTGGAACACCCCTCATCCGTCGCCTTCGGCGACACCTTCTCCCACAAGGGGAGAAGGAAGAGCCGCCCCACTCACCCGTTCGCCGCCCGGCTGTCCTCAGGCGCCTCGGCCCGTTCGGTCAGGCCATAGTCGCGCACGACGTGGGCGATGCGCAGACGGTAGTCGGCAAAGATGCCGCCACGGCCGGCCCTCTGCGCCTGCCTATGTTCCTCCGTGTTGCGCCAGGCTATCACCGCTTCCTCGTCACGCCAGAACGACAGCGACAGGATGCGGCTCGGGTCGACAAGGCTCTGGAAGCGCTCGATCGACAGAAAACCGTCGATGCCGTCGAGCAGCGGGCGCAGGTCGGCGGCGAGGCCGAGATAAGCGTCGCGCTTGCCCGCTGCCGGCTCGACCTCGAAGATGACGGCGATCACAGTTTCACCAGAGGGGCATGCGGCCCGGATGCGAGTTTCAAAAAAGTCCGATGCTCTTTCAGGATGAATTTTTCACGCCGGGCGAACTCGTAATTGGCCTTGCCGACCGGGTCGGCAGCGAGCCTGATACGGTAGGCTTCGTAAGCCGCCAGGCTGTCGATGTTATAGGCGGCATAGGCTGTCGTGGCCGAGCCCTCATGCGGCGCGAAATAGCCGATCAGATCGGCGCCGCAGCGCGGGATCGCCTGGCCCCAGTTGCGGGCATACTCCTCGAACGCCGCCTTGCCGAACGGGTCGATCTCGTAGCGGATGAAGCAGGTGATGGTCATCTTTTGTCTCCTTGCTGAATCTGATTTGTTGCGGCGACAGTTCGAGCGGTGTCGAAACCTTCTTTGGTTCTATGTGCTAGGCAATTTTCCATGCTGATCACGCTTGCCAGAAGGATTTCGCGCATTCGCGGCGAACGTCTTGTGGCGTCAGGCCAAGATCGCGCAAAAGATGCTCGTCAATCTCGGCGAGGTCGAGGCGTTGCAGATGGCGGTCATACCACCGCGCCAGCAGCCGCAGATGCGCCCGGCGCAAGATCATGAACGGAGACGGCCGCCGGCCGAAGCGGCTGACAGGCACGGTGTGGAAAGCGGTTCTTGCGGTCATCGTCATCTCCTTGATCTCAGCGCAGGATAGTGGTTATCTGACGCCCATGCTTCGATGAAGGACGAACTATGCGTGAAGGACCAGATATAGCCCGCATCGCCAGCCTGGTCGGCGATCCGGCGCGGGCAAACATGCTGACCGCACTGATGGGTGGCACGGCGCTGACAGCGAGCGAACTGGCGCTCGAGGCCGGCGTGTCGCTGCCGACCGCCAGCTCGCATCTGTCGAAACTGATGGAAGGCGGGCTGCTGACGCTGGCGAGCCAGGGGCGGCATCGCTACTACGGGCTCGCCGGGCCGCAGGTGGCTGGCATGATCGAGGCGATCACCGGCGTCGCCGCCGCGGTCGGACCGCAGCGGGTGCGGCCGGGTCCGCGCGATGCGGCGATGCGCGTGGCGCGGGTCTGCTACGACCATCTCGCCGGCGAGCAGGCCGTGGCGATGCTGGACCGTCTAGTCGCTCGACAAGTGCTCCTGCGCGACGACAAGGAGATCCGGCTCGGGCCGTCGGCCGCCTCGCATTTTGCCGCGATCGGCATCGATGTCGAGAGCAAGGCGCGACGACCGGTGTGCCGGGCTTGCCTCGACTGGAGCGTGCGGCGCTCGCATCTGGCCGGCACGCTGGGCGCTGCCATCCTCGATAAGATCCTTCTGGAAAAATGGGCGCGGCGCGAGAAGGACAGCCGCGCGGTAATCTTCTCGCCGATGGGCAAGCAGGCCTTCGAGAGGGTGTTTCTCGCTTGATTGTCAGCCGCGCTTGAGTGGCTTGCCCTGCTTGAAAAAATCCGCCCAGGGATCGGCTTTCGCCAACTGTTTCAGCGTCGTCTTGTCGCCGATCGGAAATGCGTTCGGCGCCAACCCGGCCTCAACCTCGGCCCAAATCGCCGGCATCGATGCCGTGGCGCCCTTCTTGGCGCGCGACGAATAGGGGGCCACCGTGGTCGAGCCGCGGCCGTTGCGCAGATAGTCGACGAAGATCTTGCCGGTGCGCGCCTTCTTCGACAGCGTCGCTGTATACCGATCAGGGGCGGCCTGCTCGAGGGCACGGGCGAAATCATCGGCGAAGTCCTTCACCTCATCCCAATCCGCCGACGGTGTCAGCGGCACGACGACATGGTAGCCCTTGCCGCCCGAGGTCTTGACGAAATTCGGCAATGACAGTGCATCGAGCCGGCCGTGAATTTCGAGCGCCGCCGCGCGCACCGCTTTCACGTCGACGCCTTCGTCGGGATCGAGATCGAAGATGATCTGGTCCGGCTTGTCCAGTTCGTCGATGGTGCAGCCCCAGATATGGATCTCGACCACGCCGAGCTGGACCAAGGCAGCCACACCGTCGAAATCGCGGATGAACAGGATCTCCTCGCCGTCGGTCGGATCCTTCATCTTGGCGATCTTGTCATGCATGCCCGCGGAGGCATGCTTCTGAAAGAAGCGTTGGCCACTGACGCCGTCCGGTGCCCGCACCAGGCTGAGCGGCCGATTGACGACGAATTGTTGCATGCGCGGCCAGACCAAAGCGTAATGATCGAGCAGGCCCTGCTTCGATATCTTCTCCTGCGGCCACAGAAGCTTGTCCGGGTGAGAAAGTTTTATGACGGTGTCTGCCGCCTCCGTGGATTTGACAGCGGCGGATGTCTCGCCCTTGCCGCTGGCAGGCTTTGCCTTGCTGTCGGCCCTGCCAGCGGGTGCTTTCGGCTTTTCCTGCACGACTTCCTCCGCCGGTTTGTCCTCGCGCAATCCCTGGAACGAGCGTGGCGCACTGTACGGTCGAAGCCCAGGTACGGAAAGTGAGGCAAAGCCGGTTGTCCGGCGTTGCCTCGATCGAGCTTCTACTCGGCGGCCTGAAGGTTGACCTTGGCTTCCGCAATCTCGGTGAGCTTGCGGTCGGTCGCCTGCTCTTCCTTGATGTTGTTGGCCAGGACATTGGCGCAGTCGGTGCGGCCAAGCTGCTTGGCCCAGGAGATCAACGTGCCGTAGCGGGTTATCTCGTAGTGCTCGACCGCCTGAGCGGATGCGATCAGGGCGGCGTCGAGAACGCCCTTGTCGTCGATGTCGCCGCTGACTTCATCGGCTTCCTCGAGAATGCCGTCGATGGCCGGACAGTTGACCGTCTTGGCCTTCACGCCATGCAGTTCGAACACCTTCTCGACGCGCTCGATATGACCCTTGGTCTGGCCGAGATGCTTTTCAAGGCCGGCTTTCAGCTGCGGGTCGGTCGCCTTGTCGATCATCTTCGGCAGCGACTTCTCGATCTGTTTCTCGGCGTAATAGATGTCGCGCAGCGTGTGGACGAAGAGGTCGTCCAGCGTCTTGATGTCTTTCGAAAAGAAACCCATGGCTTTGCCTTTCCATTATTCTTGCTGTGTGGGGATTCCGGCGGCGGTTCCGCTCGGAAGCCGCTGGGCCGGGGTTAGTCCCGGCTCTCAGCGTCAACGTGCTTCTATCGGACGGGTTCCTGGCTTTCCCGAGTAATCAGGGAAATTTGCGCAAGCACGGAAATTTCGCGGCACCTGCCAAAGTTGAAACACAAGCGCGTCGGAGCGACATCCAAACGAAACATATGTGATGCAAAAGTCACACTAGCCGGAATGCCGACGAACTGCATGGAAAGACCCCGAATCAGCCGCATTCCAGCCACGAACCAAGGCCTTTTTGACCAAAGATTAACATCGTGTTCACCGAGTATTCACGCCTCGACGCTATGATCCCACGCAATTCGGAAGGGACATCCGAAATCGGGACAGGGACAGGGAAAATGAACTTCTTGACGCACCTCATCGGCTACGCTGCTGCCATCCGCGAATTCGTCGCGCCGACCTACCGGCCGGAGCGCTATTACATGCGCGGCCCAGGCCCCGCTTGCGCACGCCGCGGCCACACGCTCGGCATCAGCGCGCACTGATGACGACCATGGAAAGCCGTCACGATAGCCGGATCTGCAGGCCGGCCGCCGATCATCGTGCGACCACCTATCGCACGGAACGTCATGGGCTCGCCGACAGGCGGCGTGCGACAACGCCAAGGGTCTGAGTTTCCAGAATTTTGAGAATCTGGGGCTACGAGATTCTGGGGCTTAGATCTCGCCGCCGGCAAGCTAAGTGCCGTTTGACACCAGGCAGCCGGGACTCGCGTGACCGCCCAGTAGCTGCAAGATCCCTTCCGCCAAGTTGCCTCCGAAAAGCTAGAGCGGAATTGCGGTCGTCTCCTTGGCGGTTCGAATCACAAACATGGTGTAATACCGCGCCACATTCGTCCGATCTCGGAACAGCCGCTCGCACAATGTGTCGAACTCGTCCACATCCATCAGACGCAGCATAAGGACAGCGTCGGTCGAGCCGCTCACGCTGTAGGCCTGGACCACCACTGGTTCCATGGCGGCAAGCTCGAGGAAGCGGCGCATGTGCTGCTCGCCGTGGCGCTCCAGTTCGACCGTGACGATAGCCTTCATCCCCCTGCCGGCCTTGGCCGGATCAAGAAGCGCGACAACGCGGTCGATGACACCGACTGACTTGAGCCGCCGTATGCGGCGCAAGCAGCTGGAGGGTGAAAGCCCGACCTCCGCCGCCAGGTCGGCATTGGTTCGCGAAGCGTCTTCTTGCAAAAGCTTGAGAAGCTTCCTGTCGATCCGGTCCATTGCGGTCCTCCGTCGTCGTCTACCGGTCTGCAATTTTATTGCACAAGTCCGCAAATTTTGACCACAAATGCGAACCGTCTCACGGTAGACATTTGGCGTCAATCACGGAGACAATCGCCATGGCAGTGCAGACCGCCCTCTATCGAAAGACGCTGGAAACGCTTGAAATCTATTGGGAATTGGTTCGGATTATCGTTCCGGTCACGATAGCCACACAGATCCTGCAGGATCTTGGTGTCATCCGGGCGATCTCTCCGTTCTTCGCGCCTCTCATGACGCTGGTTGGACTGCCGCCCGAGCTCGCTCTTGCCTGGCTAACGGGGTTGCTGGTGGGAATTTGGGGCGCGGTGGTGACCGTGTTCACTCTGGCCCCGGTTTCGACGTTGAGCACTGCCGACATGACCGTTCTTTCAACCCTTTTGCTATTTGCGCATGCCATTCCGATTGAACAACGCATCATTCAGAAGGTTGGGCCAAGCTTCGTGGTCACTGCAGCACTTCGCATTGGCGGCGGACTGATCCTTGCCATGCTCCTGCACCAGATATTCGCAGCAACCGGATGGCTATCCGAGCCGCTGAAGCCGGCGTGGATACCAATGGTCGAAGGCACTGATTGGAGCAGTTTTTTTCCAGGCATGCTCAAAACCCTGGCAACCATGCTCGTCATCCTCCTCGCACTAAGCTGGCTGATCGAGCTACTCAAGATGTCGGGCATCCTGGGTTGGCTGAACAACGGGCTTTCACCGCTGTTTCGCCTTGCCGGCATCCAGTCACAAGCGGTGCCGTTCACTGCGGTCGGTCTGTTTCTTGGAATTTCCTATGGCGCGGGACTGCTGATCCGCGAGGCGCGCACGACCAGCGTAGACCCGCGCCAGATCTTCCTCTCTTGCGTGTTCATGGGCTTTGCCCACAGTCTTATAGAGGACACGCTGGTTGTCATCGCTCTGGGTGCAGACTTCACCAGTGTGTTTTTCGTTCGCCTGATCTTTGCCGTGCTCGCAACCGCGTTGATCGCCCGGGCAATCAGGTCGGCTTCCGACATTCTGTTTTTCAAAGCCTTCTTCCGCAAGGAAGAAAGTCGGCTCGCTCAGTCGGAATCCGGTTTTGGCGGCTAACGATGGAGCGTCTTTGGTCTGCTTATGTGGCTGTGCCCGGAACTCGACATCCGACAACGCCCTAGAGGACGAGGTCCCGCACCCGCTTGCCGACCGTCCGCTACCGCGGCTGGTACTAACCTTCGCACAGCTCCAGCACCGTCGTGTCGCCTGCCGCCTTGCCCAGTTCGCGGCAGCCCTGAACCGTGCACAGCGTCCAGCCTTCACCGGTCGCGCCGGAGGCCGCGAGCACAAGGCGCCGCTGCGGCGCCATCTTGGGTTTATAGACCCACCAACCGTCCCGCAGCACCGAGCCTTCCGGCGGTTCCATGCCGGCGCCCGAGCCCTTGATCCGTGCCTCGGCGATCTCCAAGCCGGAAGGCGTCACCTTCCAGTCCTCCTGCCAATGCGTCTTTTCCACCGAATGCGTCCAGGCGAGCGTGAAGGCGGCGACAGTGAGCGTCACCGTCTTGCCGGCTGCGAGGATACAGAGGCTCATGCGGTGCCGGTGGCCTGCCGCGCCCGCCAGCAGTGCCAGCCGATCCAGGCGACAGAGAGTGCCCACCCGGCTTCGTCGGTGACAGGCAGTGCGGCAACCAGCAGCACGCCGGCGGCGAAGGCGACGAGACGTTCCCACCAGGCCATGCGCCGGGCCAGGAACCCGACGGCGGCTGCGCCCCACAGGGCAATGCCCATGCAGGCCTTGGCGACGATATAGGCGACCTCGACGGGATAACCGAACTGGGCGGCGATCGGACCGGGGTCCTGCAGCATCAGCGCCGGGGTGTAGACCGCCATGAACGGCACGACGAAGCCGGCGACGGCAAGCTTGGTGGCCTGGATGCCGATCTTGAGGCCGCTCTCCTTGGCCATCGGCGCGGCGGCGAAGGCGGCCAGCGCCACCGGCGGAGTGAGGTCGGCCATAATGCCGAAATAGAAGACGAACATGTGGCTGACCACCAGCGGCACGCCGAGTGACAGCAGTGCCGGCCCGGCCAGCGACGAGGTGATGATGTAGTTGGGGATCGTCGGTATGCCCATGCCGAGCACCAGGCAGGTGAGCATGGTCAGCACCAGCGACAGGAACAGATTGTTCTCGCCGATGGAGATGATCCAGCCGATGAAGGTGGAGGCGATGCCGGTGAGCGTCAAGGTGCCGATGACGACGCCGACGATGGCGCAGGCGATGCCGACCGGCAGCGCGTTCTTTGCTCCCTCGGCTAGCGAATCTATGCATATCTGCAGCGTCTCGCGTCCGCCCCTGAAGGTGACGCAGGCGATGACGAGCCCGGCGATGACAAAACTGAGGATGTTGACGCCGAACCTCATGAAGGAGGCGGCGGCAAGCCCCAGCGCCAGCCAAAAGACGATGCGGAAGGCAAGCGGCCCGATCAAAGCCGCCAGCGGCGTGCCGAGGATGAGCACGATGGTCAGCGCCAGCCCCATGGTGCCGGCGAAGATCGGCGTATAGCCGGCAAACAGCAGATAAATGAGCGCGGCCAGCGGCAGCACCAGCGGCCAATGTCTTCTCACCGCGTGCCACGGATTGGGCAGGTCCGCCTTGGCCATGCCCTGCAGGCCGGCCTTGCCGGCTTCCAGGTACACCTGCCAGAAGCAGGCACCGAAATAGAGCAGCGCCGGGATGATCGCTGCCTTGACCACCTCGGCATAGGGGATGTTCAGCGTCTCGGCCATGATGAAGGCGACCGCGCCCATCACCGGCGGCATGATCTGGCCGCCCATCGACGAGGTCGCCTCGACCGCACCGGCGAAAGCCGAACGGAAGCCGAAGCGCTTCATCAGCGGGATGGTGAACTGGCCGCTGGCCACCACATTGGCGACGCCGGAGCCGGAAATGGTGCCCATCAGCGCCGACGACAGGACGCAGACCTGGGCCGGGCCGCCGCGCCACGTGCCGACCAGGCCAAGCGCGAAATCGTTGAACAGCGCGATCATGCCAGCGCGTTCGAGAAAGGCGGCGAAGACGACAAAGATGAAGATATAGGCGGCCGAGACGTAGACCGGCGTGCCGTATATGCCTTCGGTGCCAAAGGCGAAGGTGTCGATGAGCTGTGCGAAATCATAGCCGCGATGGATGAAGGGCGGCGGCAGGTGATTGCCGAAGGAAGCGTAGGCGAAAAAGATCAAGGCGATCAGGGCAAGCGGCAGCCCCATCAGCCGCCGCGCGGCCTCGAAGACCAGCACAACCAGCACCGTGCCGACGATCAGGTCCGGTGTGTTGAGGAAGCCGGAGCGCCGGATGAGATCGGCATAGAACACCCAATTGTAGAGGCCGGTGCCAAAGCCGAGCAGGCCGAGCGTCCAGAATGCTGCTTTCGCCGGTGTGCTTGTGGCGCGCAGATTGGCGATCAGGCCAAAGCCGAGCAGCAGCAAGAAGCCGACATGCATGGCGCGCACCACCTGGCTCGGCAGGCTGCCATAGGCGGCGATGTAGATCTGGAAGACGGAGAAGACGATGGCGATGAGAAAGGCGGCCTTGCCGGCGAAGCCGTCGCCGAAACCCGGCGGCAGCCCTTCGAGCGGGGCTTCGGCGGTGGGGGAAAGAACGGTCGGCGTTTCGGGATGGGCGTCGGTCATTGGCGGGTTCCTGGCGGGGCGCAATCCCTCCCCTTGAGGGGAGGGTGGACAGCCGCCGAAGGCGGATGGACGGGTGGGGTCGTTGCGGCAGTGCGCGGCCTGAACCGCCCCCCCCCCGCGCGCCGGGGGGGGCCCCCCCCCCCCCCCCCCGGCGGGGGGGGGGCGGGGGCCGGCCGCCGGGAGTTGGTGATGCTCAGAGACCCCCCGCCGGGAGCTGCCCCCCCCCGCGGGCCAGCG